>CAZCTI010000207.1:1523-2705 GCA_964501385.1 uncultured Clostridia bacterium | reverse complement strand
TGTCGAATAATGTATAAATTTAGAATTTTTTATCATTTATAATTATACTTCCATAACAAAAATAATGAATATCATAAGTTGTCCACAGCCGTGGATTAAATGTTTAATTTGTTTCGAAATAAGATGTTGAAATTTCAACATAAAATATTTTTGATTTTTCACAAAAAAACTCTTGACAAAAATTCCGCTTAGAGTCTTCATATTTAAAAGTTGTTAACAATTTAGTCCACAGCTGTTGATAAGTTGAAAACATATAGAACATATCTTCTTTATATGATACATTATTAAATTTATTTAATGGGTTTTAATATACTTTTAACTTGTTGAACATTAATTAGCAATGTCTCTGAATTAAAAAATTTTATTTTACAATTTTTCTGAATATTTACAAGCTAAAAAATTTTGCAATTTTATAATTGAAATAATTTTTATACACAATTTTTACAACTGTCTTACATTATATTTACTAAGAACAGAAATATATACTGTTGAATATAATAACCTTATAAAGGATGTGATATTCATGAGTTTAGATACAATTATACAAATTATAGTACCTCTGTTAACAGTAATATTTGGAGCACTATCAGCTTATTTTAGAGCTCATGACAAGTTGAGAAACAGCTCTGTTAAATATATAATTGAAGCAGAAGCAATATATAGGGATTATACGAAAGCTGGAGGAGAAAAGTTCTCATGGGTTGTTGATACTATGTATAACCTGATTCCCTCTCCATTAAGAATTATTGTAACAAAAAAATGCATCGAAAAAATAGTTCAAAACTCCTTTGATGCTATTGAAGAATATGCTAAAATGCAGCTTGATATTGCTGTTGAAAAGTATTTAAAAAGCTTAAATGACGGAAAATCAGGTGACTTCCTCGAATTTATAAACAAGGAGCTTGATGTATAGTATGATTAGATTAAAACATTTGCCTTTGGATAGCATTCAAATAAACAGCCCTTACGGCGTTAGATATATAACCGTTAACAATAGATACTATTGGTGGCACAATGGGATGGATTTAAAAGCACAATTAAATACTCCCGTCTATGCTGTTGATAACGGAACAGTAATGGTTGCTAAATATGATAACAGTTATGGCTACTATATAGCCTTAGATCACGGCAAATACGGCACCCTGTATGCTCATCTTGCTAAGTTTGAAATTTATGAAGGAA
>CAZCTI010000207.1:0-1423 GCA_964501385.1 uncultured Clostridia bacterium | reverse complement strand
AGCAAAAACAAATCATCCATGGACTTTGCACCAAAGAAAAATATTGTTTCTCTCCTTATATTATTGTCAGCCATATATTGAAGAATTGACATTATAGGAGCCATTCCCGTTCCGGCTCCTGCCAATATTACAGGACCCCCGTCATCTTCATGATAATAAAACTCACCGTAGGGACCATTTATATGAGCTATGTCTCCCTCTTTAAGATGCTGATGAACATAAGTGGTTGCAATTCCTCCTGTAAATCCTATCAACAATTCAATTTTGTGTTTATCATTTACAGATGATGCAACTGAATATGCCCTGTACACTTCTTCGTCATTTCCTTCGTAAGCAGGGGCCTTTAGTTGAACATACTGACCGGGTTTAAAACTTATTACTTCCTCTCCCAAATTAAAACTAAGCTTTTTAATAGTTGATGTTAATTGTTCCATTTTAGCAACTATTACTTTATATTCTTTTACATTAAACAATTCTTCAGGTATTTTTATATTTATATTTTGTTTAACCTTACACTGACAGGATAACCTTGTATTTAAATTTAATTCTTCTGTTGTAAGATGAGGTTTTTCTGTAGCAAGAACAGGTCCTCCTCCATCATGAACAACAACCTTGCAATAACCGCATGTACCTTTACCTCCACAAGCAGAGGGTATGAAAATTTTTTCTGACCTTAATGTATCTAATAAGCTACTGCCACCCTTAACCGTATAATTTTTTTCTTCATTTATTGTAAGAGTAACATCTCCGTAATTACCGATAGTTCTGTCCGATATAGTAAGTATGGCAGCAAGAACTGCAGAAAATCCGGAAAATATTACAATTGTCATAATTATCGTTTCCATAAGCCCTCCTACTGTATCTGAACCATACCGCTGAATCCCATGAATGCTAAGGCCATAATTCCGGTTATTATTAAAGTAATAGGAACGCCTCTTAATCCTTCAGGGATGGACTTTTCATTAAGCTTTGACCTTATACCTGCCATAGCGGTTATGGCAAGAGCCCAGCCTATACCAGAGCCTACTGCAAAACCAAATGTCTGAACAAAATTATACTGTCTTGTTACCATAAACAATGAAACTCCAAGTATGGCACAATTAACTGTTATAAGAGGCAAGAAAATCCCTAAGGCATAATAAAGTGTGGGTAAATATCTGTCCATTACCATTTCTAAAAGCTGAACAAATGCAGCAATAACTAAGATAAATAATATATACATTAAATAATCAAGACCTAAGGGCAACAATATTTTCCAATATACAAAATAATTTAACACTGTTGTAGCTGAAAGTACCATGGTTACGGCAATCCCTAAACCCATGGCTGTTGGTATTTCCTTTGAAACGGCAATAAACGAACACATACCCAAGAAGTTTGAGAAAATCATGTTGCTTGTAAAAATAGAAGCAATAAATATTAT
>CAZCTI010000206.1:0-2717 GCA_964501385.1 uncultured Clostridia bacterium | reverse complement strand
ATCTATTGTTTTATCGCCATTACTAAGATGGGATAATAATATTTATTAACTCAAGTGACAGGCACAGTCAACTGTTTTTCCTATAATATTTCTTGCGTTTTTTCTGAGTGGTAGCTTTTATATTTTTGACTATTGGATTACTTGAATTTTGGTCAGTTGTTTTTAGAGAAACCCACATTGATGTTCCGCCATCTTCTACCTTTGTATTAATTCTTAAGAAATCGAATTTCTTTAAAAATTTAGATAATTTTGTATCCCCATAATTTCTAACATCAAAATCTGGATACCTTTTAACTAATTTGCTTCCAAGCTCACCCATATGCATATTTTGGTCTTCATTATCTGATTCATTCATAATTTTTATTATTGCAGATTTAATTGTAGATAAGTCTGTCATGTTTTTCGTAGTTTCGCTTTTTTCAAACTTTGAATTATGCATAGTATCTAATCCATTATCAAAAGTTGTATTGTTAATTTTATTATCAACTACTATATCTTTATTTGCCTCTGTTTCAATGCTTTTCTTTTCTGTTTCAGCTAAAACATCTAAATATTTAAATTGATTGCATGAAGCTATAAATGGCTTAGGAGTTTTTCTTTCTCCCATTCCAACTACAAGCATACCTGATTCCCTAAGTCTTGAAGATAATTTTGTAAAATCACTGTCACTTGATACAATACAAAATCCTTCAACATTACCTGAATAAAGAATATCCATAGCATCTATTATCATAGCTGAATCTGTTGCGTTCTTTCCTACTGTATAACCGTATTGTTGAATTGGTGTAACTGAGTATTCTAACAATACATCCTTCCAGGATGATGAGTTAGGCCTTGTCCAATCACCATATATTCTTTTATATGTAGCTACACCATAATTAGAAATTTCATCTAATATATACTTAATATATTTTGCTGAAACATTATCTGCATCTATCAATACAGCAAATCGCTTTTCCTGTATCATTGTTTTACTCCTCGTCTTTATTATTAACATATATCTTCATAAGTACTTTTAATTCGTTAATACCATTATACTGAGATTTTTGGCATAAAACAACTAAAATTACTATGGTGTTATGGATTTATGGCGTTTAATTAAAAAAATCGAAAGTTACACTGAACAAAAGATTAATATGGATGAATATTTATAACTTAAGTGCCTGGCACGGTCATGTATTTGCACATCACTTAAGCTTTCGCAATTTTTTGCTAAAAGTTTTGTAAACTCCTGTGTTTTTTCATCATGTAAAAAAGTTTCGTTTTTCATGGTAATATCTTCCTTCTTTAGTGGCTATTATTACCATTTACACGAAACTTTATACATTCTCATTATTTTTTTTTATTAACATACTTTAAACATATGGTGAACTACCCACCACCTATAGAGGTGGGGGACTTTTTGCTTAAAATTCGTTAAAAATTATATCTAAATTTTAAATTTCCGCTATTGCCTCTCGTTGATCCATTTGTATTAAATCTGTTTCCAAATTGATATACTAAATTTCTAGTATTTCTGTTTGAAGACGAATCGCCTCTCTCATAAGCCGCCAAGTGCTTTTCAGAAGCATTTAATAACTTTTGAAATACATCTTTAATATCTTCAGGTAAATCCTCTTTTAAAAACTGTTCATACATTTCAATGTTTTTTACTTCAGCTTCTACACCTATTTTGTAAGCTTCTTCCAAAGTGGCTGGAACATAAACTCTTTCAGCAGCATCATTAACTGGCACAACATATCCATATTTTTCAAATAAAGGAGTTAGCAGTTCAATATGCTTAGATTCGGCTTTTATAATGTTAGAAAAAGGTCTTGTAACGTCATATTTCTCCATTATAGCCTCGTATTCAGCCTTCGCTCCGTATTCATCCTCAATGGCGTAATTAAGCATTTCTTCAATTGTATAGTCTTCATCTATCAATGCACCTGCTGCACCAAATGCATTATCTGTTGCAAAAACAGTTGTAGACATAATTAATGTTAACACTAAAACCATCGCTGATATAACTTTTAAATATTTTTTCATATAAACCTCCATTAAATTTAATTTTTCAGAATTATGCTTTAGGCGTTATTTCTGATTTCTATAGTTTTATATTAAAGTTAATTTATGTCAAAATTGTGGTTTAATAATGGAAAAAATAAGGAGTTTCAAGCTATACTTAGAAAATAAAAAAGGTGCTGCATTTGTACAGCCAGTGCCTGTCACGGATGTTGTTACTTTAACTTATAAGTTACTGCTGCACCACCGCCCATTTTTATAACAATATTTTTATCTATAAGATTATTTATAATCCTAAGAGTTTTTGACTTTTCAAATCCTGTTTTTAAATCTATCTCCCCTCTTGAAAGCTCTATCTCTTCCCTTAATAAACCAAAAACTAAAAGTTCATCCTTAGATAAATCTAATTTATCAATCTCGGTAACTGGTAATACTATTCTGATTCTATTTTCGCTTACATCAAAACTAGGTTTAGATATGCTATGAGTATATTCATAATTTATTCTCGCTATTCCTGTTCCAAACTTTTCTATAACATTTAATCTATAAAAGATGCCTGCAATTATTGGATTTCTTAAAACAGAAATATTCCCATATAAATATTCTTCTTTAGAAATACCTGTCGGCAAACCTCCTGGAGAATTTATTTCAATCCTGTCTTCATACATTGCTATTTGAATATATGAGTTGGTATCCCAAACTCTATGAACTAT
>CAZCTI010000205.1:0-2727 GCA_964501385.1 uncultured Clostridia bacterium | reverse complement strand
TCTTTTAGGCATTAACATAATTATTTCCTCCTTCCTTCAGGACTTATTGCTTTTTATCTCTCTTAAAATTACCTGGTTTACCACCTGGTCTTCTTTTTTTTCTGTTGTCTCTGTTATCATTGAGTGCTCTTGTAGGCTCTTTGTAATCTGACAATAACTCGCCTTTTTTTCTGAGAACTTCACCTCTGCATATCCAAACCTTAACACCGATTTTACCGAATGTAGTATTTGCTTCTGCAAAACCGTAGCTGATGTCAGCTCTTAAAGTTTGTAGAGGAATTTTGCCCTCTGAATAGCCTTCTGTTCTTGCCATATCAGCACCGTTAACTCTTCCTGATACGCTTGTTTTAATTCCTTTTGCACCCATTTTCATTGTTCTTTGCATTGCTTGTTTCATTGCTCTTCTGAATGAAATACGCTTTTCAATCTGACTTGCAATATTTTCTGCAACTAATTGTGCATTTAATTCCGGAACTTTTATTTCTTCTACATTAATTATAACAGTTTTGCCGGTAATAGCTTCAATGGCATTTTTCAACAGATCAACACCTGTACCGCCTTTTCCGATTATCATACCCGGCTTTGCTGTGAATACACTTACTTTAACTCTGCTGGCAAATCTCTCGATTTCTATTTTAGCAATACCTGACTGAAAATGTACCTTTTTTATATACTCTCGAATTTTATAGTCTTCTGTTAAATTTACTCCGAAATGCTTTTTATCAGCATACCATTTAGAATCCCAATCATTGATTATACCAACTCTTAGTCCATGAGGGTTTACCTTCTGACCCATTTTCTACCTCCTTTACCGCTCTATTCTCTTTCTTTTACAACAGCACCAACATGGCTGCTTCTTTTTAATATTTTATAAGCGCTTCCTTTTGCTCTTGGTCTCCATCTCTTTAGAGTTGGTCCTTGATTTGCATATGCATTTGAAACGAATAATTTATCTCTATCCATATCAAAGTTGTTTTCCGCATTAGCTGCTGCTGATTTAACTACCTTTTCTAAAATTTTAGCACCCTTGCTTGGATGAAATTTTAAAATTGCCAATGCTTCATCAACTTGCTTACCTCTTACCATATCACAAACGAATTTCATCTTTCTTGGTGATATTCTTATATATTTAGCAACTGCTTTAGCTTCCATTTAAGCTGCCTCCCTTCTTATTTAACTTTTGAAGATTTATCAGACTTATCATGTCCTCGATAAGTTCTTGTTGGAGCAAATTCACCCAATTTATGTCCAACCATATCTTCAGTTATATATACAGGAACGTGCTTTCTGCCATCATGTATAGCTAATGTATGGCCTACCATTTCGGGGAATATTGTGGATCTTCTTGACCAAGTTTTTAACACTTTCTTATTGTTGGCTTCATTCATTTCCACAATTTTTTTCAAAAGACTTACTTCACAATAAGGCCCTTTCTTTAATGATCTACCCATTCACCATTTCCTCCTTTCAGTTCCTATTTTACATTTCTTCTTTTAACTATCATCTTGTCAGATTTCTTGTTTTTCTTACGAGTTTTTAAACCAAGTGCAGGTTTACCCCAAGGTGTAACAGGTCCAGGTCTTCCTATAGGAGATTTACCTTCACCACCACCGTGAGGGTGATCGTTAGGATTCATTACAGAACCTCTTACTGTAGGTCTGATTCCCATATGTCTCTTTCTTCCTGCCTTACCTATTGTTATATTCTCGTGATCAATATTTCCAACCTGACCGATTGTTGCTCTGCAGTCCATGCTTATCATTCTAACTTCACCGCTTGGAAGTCTAACCTGTGCATATTTTCCTTCCTTAGCCATAAGTTGAGCTGAGTTTCCGGCTGAACGTACCATTTGAGCGCCTTTGCCCGGTTTAAGTTCAATATTGTGAATCATTGTACCAACCGGTATATTTCTTACAGGAAGTGCATTTCCGATTTTTATATCTGCATCTGCACCTGAAACTATAGTATCTCCAACTTGTAATTTATAAGGAGCTACAATATATCTTTTTTCTCCGTCAACATAATTGATAAGTGCTATGTTTGCACTTCTGTTTGGATCATACTCAATTGTTGCAACAATTCCCGGCACTCCGTCTTTATTTCTTTTAAAATCTATGATTCTATATTTTCTCTTTTCTCCGCCGCCTTTATGACGAACTGTAATTCTTCCATGTGCATTTCTGCCCGCTTGACTTTTTAACGGAGCTAAAAGAGATTTCTCAGGTTCAGTACTTGTTATTTCTTCAAATGTTGAAACAGTCATTTGTCTCAACGCCGGAGAGGTTGGTCTGTATTTTCTAATACCCATGAGATTTTCCTCCTTCTTTTAAATATCTATATATTTCTATTATTCATAAATCTACGATGAGATTTACACGCAGTCTCATTCACCAAAATATCTGCTCGCTTCACTCGCATATTTTGGGAATTCGTTGCGAAAGACCTACCAACCATCTGTTCTTCGCTGTCGCTCGAACATATGGGGTTCGCAGGGAAATTCACTAATTTCTTTGCTCCTACTGTCGCATAAATTAGGAATTTTGTGCGTTTGACCTACCATCAATTTCACATTTGGGGACATTCCTCATGCCCTCAAAGACTGACTCCATAGTGGAGGTGTGTCCCCATACCTATTTCGTCGAATAAATTGGGTTAGGTCATAAAGGGCTTCTTTATATTCCTTCAAAGAATTCTATTGTTTTGCTGTCTTCTGTTAAAGTTATAATG
>CAZCTI010000204.1:0-2763 GCA_964501385.1 uncultured Clostridia bacterium | reverse complement strand
CCCTTGAAACTTACAATAAGAGATTTCATAATATGCGAAAACAGCAATGATTTTTGTATTGCAATAAATATTTCTATGGGATATAATTTAAACAGTATTGGTTTAAATCAATATTTAGTGGTTACACTTTATAAATAAATAATTAGGAGGATATACAAATGTCTAAAGTTATGAAAACGATGGACGGAAATACTGCTGCAGCGTATATTGCATATGCATTTACGGAAGTAGCTGCAATTTTCCCCATAACACCTTCATCACCCATGCCTGAGCTTATTGATGACTGGGCTGCCCATGGACAAAAAAACATCTTTGGTCAAACAGTTAGAGTAACTGAGCTTGAATCAGAGGCCGGTGCTGCTGGAGCTGTTCACGGTTCACTTCAAGCAGGAGCGTTAACTTCAACATTTACTGCATCACAAGGTTTGCTGTTAATGATTCCAAACATGTATAAAATTGCAGGAGAATTACTTCCGGGAGTATTCCATGTTACTGCAAGAGCAGTTGCAGGTCATGCATTATCAATATTTGGAGATCATTCAGATGTTATGGCAGCAAGACAGACAGGTTTTGCATTGTTGGCATCAGGAAGTGTTCAAGAAGTAATGGATATTTCTGCTGTGGCTCACTTAACAGCTATTAAATCAAGAGTACCTTTTGTTAATTTCTTTGATGGATTTAGAACATCTCATGAAGTTCAAAAAATCGAAGCTATTGATTATGCAGACTTAGCTAAATTGGTTGATAAGGATGCTGTTAAGGAATTTAGAAAAAGAGCATTAAATCCAGAGAATCCCGTAACAAGAGGAACTGCACAGAACCCTGACATTTTCTTCCAAGCTAAAGAAGCTTCCAATAAATATTACGATGCTGTTCCTGATATTGTAAATGATTATATGAAGGAAATGAGCAATCTTACAGGAAGAGAATACAAACCGTTCAATTACTACGGGGCTTTAGATGCAGATCGCGTAATAGTTGCCATAGGTTCAGTAACAGAAACTGCAAGAGAAGTTATTGATTATTTAAACGCAAAAGGAGAAAAAGTAGGTATAGTAATAGTTCATTTATACAGACCTTTCTCATCAAAATATTTCTTTGATGTATTGCCAAAGACTGTTAAAAAAATAGCAGTGTTAGACAGAACAAAGGAACCCGGTTCAGTTGGGGAACCATTATACTTAGATGTTAAATCATTATTCTACGATAAGGAAGAACAACCTGTAATAGTTGGCGGAAGATATGGTCTTGGTTCAAAAGATACTACTCCTGCACAAATATTTGCTGTTTATGACAACCTTAAAGCTGATGAGCCAAAGAATGATTTTACAATCGGTATAGTTGATGACGTTACATTTAAATCACTGGAAACTCCGGAAGTAGTAAATGTATCATCACCGGGAACAGTAAGATGTAAATTCTGGGGCCTTGGTTCAGACGGAACAGTTGGAGCTAACAAAGATGCAATAAAAATTATCGGTGACCATACAAATATGTATGCTCAAGGATATTTCTCATATGATTCTAAAAAATCAGGCGGTGTTACAGTATCGCACTTGAGATTTGGTAAATCTCCAATAAGATCTACATACTTAATAGATGAAGCAGATTTTGTTTCATTATCACAACAATCATATGTAGATAAATATGATGTTGTTCAAGGGCTTAAAAAAGGTGGAACATTCCTGCTTAATACTATTTGGAATAAGGAAGAGTTAGAAGCTAATTTACCTGCTAAATATAAAAAATATATGGCTGAAAAAGAAATTAAATTCTACACTATCAATGCAACACAAATTGCTAATGACTTAGGGCTTGGCAATAGAACAAATATGATTATTCAGTCAGCATTCTTTAAATTGGCAGATGTTATTCCTATAGACGATGCTGTTAAATACTTAAATGCAGCTATAGAAAAATCTTACGGCAAAAAAGGTGATGCAGTAGTTGACATGAACCAAGCAGCTGTTCAAAAAGGTATCACTGAGCTTGTTAAAATAGAAATACCTGAAGAATGGAAAAATGCTGTTGATGACAATAATGCAAACAGTGGCTTGGCAATCCCTTACACTGAAGATGAAAAACCTGAATTCATAAAGAATGTTGCAGAAGTTATGAACAGACAAGAAGGCGATAAACTGCCTGTAAGCACATTTGTAGACAGAGAAGACGGCACATTCCCACACGGAACAGCAGCTTATGAAAAAAGAGGTATTGCAACCACAGTTCCTAAATGGTTGTCTGAAAACTGTATCCAATGTAACCAATGTGCATTCGTATGTCCACATGCAGTTATAAGACCTACATTATTGGATGAAAACGAAAAAACTAATGCACCTGAAAACTTTGTAACACTTAAAGCTATAGGTAAAGGCTTAGAAGGTTTGGAATACAGAATTCAAATAAGTCCGTTGGATTGTACGGGATGCGGTAACTGTGCAGATATCTGTCCAGGCAAGAAGGGCAATAAAGCATTGGTAATGACTCCTATTGCAGAAGAAGCAGAAAGAGAAGTTCCAAACTGGAAATATGCTATAGAAAAAGTAACAATTAAAGATAATTTAATGGATAAAGTAACGGTTAAAGGAAGTCAGTTCTGCAAGCCATACTTTGAGTTTTCAGGAGCTTGTGCAGGTTGCGGCGAAACTGCATATGTAAAAGCTATAACTCAATTGTACGGTGACAGAATGATGATTGCAAATGCAACAGGTTGTTCATCAATTTGGGGAGCATCTGCACCATCAACTCCATATACAAAGGATG
>CAZCTI010000203.1:0-2798 GCA_964501385.1 uncultured Clostridia bacterium | reverse complement strand
AGCCACCTGCGAAGACTGGATTGCTTCAGCAGAAATAGATTTGCTTAGACTTATACAGAAAACAAGCACGGTGGTAATTGTAGGTTTTTCTATGGGAGGGCTTATAGCTGTTAATCTTGCAGGAAAATACAAGGAATATGTAAAAGCTTTAGTAACTGTAAATACTCCTATATTTGTTTGGGATATGAAAAGGATAGCAATTAATATCAAAGAAGATATAAGATGTAAAAAATTCGAAAATATAAAAAGATATATAGAAGCAAAAAGATCTTCTCCATTATCATCTAAGATTGAATTTTTTAAATTTTTAAGATTTTCTAAAGAGAAGTTTTTTGATATTGAAGTACCATTTTTAATAACCCAAACAATGGATGACGATACAGTGAAAATTAAAAGTGTTGATTATATTTATAATACTATTTCTTCATCTGTAAAAGAAGCGAAATATTATGAAAAGGGCGGACATCTAATATTGGAAAGCCAATATGCCCAGCATGTAATAAATGATGTTGATAAGTTTATTGATCAACTGTTTTAGGAAATGAAATATTATAATAAAGGAGAGTTTATGAAATCACAAATTTGGGCCCACCGGGGGGCAAGCTTTTATGCACCTGAAAACACTTTGGAAGCATTTGATATTGCAGTAAAACAAAAAGCTGACGGCATAGAATTAGATGTTCAACTGTCAAAGGATGGGAAATTAGTAGTAATTCATGATGAAACTATAGACAGGGTAAGTAATGGTACAGGCTATGTAAAGGATTACAATTTAAATGAATTAAAACAGTTTAATGTAGCAAAATTGTTTCCTCATTATGGATTTTCGGAAATTCCAACTTTAGAAGAAGTATACCATTTATTGAAAGGCACTGATTTGACAGTAAATGTGGAATTGAAAACAGGAATTATTTTTTATGAAGGTATTGAGCAGAAATTATTAAATTTGGCTAAAAAGATGAATATGGAGGATAGGATTATATATTCTTCTTTTAATCATTATAGCTTATTAAATTTAAGAAAACTAAACAAAGATGTTAAAATAGGAATTTTAGTTTCAGATATATATGTTGATGTTATAGATTATGCGATAAAATTAGGGGCAGATGCATTGCACCCCATAGGATACATGCTAAAACTTCCCGGATTTATTAAGGAAAGCAAAGAAAAAAACATGAAGCTTCATGTTTGGACAGTTGATAATGAAGAAGAAATAAAACTACTTAATGATTATGGAATAGATGCCATTATGACAAATAAACCGGTTATAGCAAGAAAGGCAATAGGGTAAGACTCCAATATATATAAGAGATAATTTGCTTATTAATTATTTTAAAAGCAAGTAATAAATTACAAGGAAGAACAAATTTGCTCTTCCTTAGTTTTTTAATCAAAGCTTAGCTTGCGTGTGACAAGCACGGCTATTGTTTAATAATGCTTTTAATTTTGAACTATTTGACATTAGCTGTCAGTTCTCTGGTGTCATAATCAATTACAATATTTGTATCAGGTTCTAAATCTTTTGATATTATTAGTTTTCCAATAAGTGTTTCAACTTTGCTCTGAACAAATCTCTTTAAAGGTCTTGCCCCATATACCGGGTCATATCCGGCATCCGCAATATATTCTTTAGCTCTTTGTGTTACTGAAACGGTTAATTGTTTGTTGCTTAATCTTTTGTTTAAATCATTAAACAACAAATCTAAAATTTTAGTTATTTCAGATTTTTTCAAAGGTTTGTAAAACACAATTTCATCTAATCTGTTTAAAAATTCGGGTCTAAAATTATGTTTAAGCAAAGAGTTGACCGATGCTTTTGCTTCTTCGGAAATCTCACCTTCGTTGTTTATACCTTCCAAAATATAATTAGAACCTATATTTGATGTTAAAATTATAATCGTATTCTTAAAATCTACTGTTCTTCCTTGAGAATCCGTGATTCTTCCATCGTCAAGCACCTGAAGCAATATATTGAATACATCTTGGTGTGCTTTTTCAATTTCATCAAACAAAACCACGGAATATGGCTTTCTTCTTACTGCCTCAGTCAATTGACCGCCCTCTTCATAGCCTACATATCCGGGAGGAGCTCCTATAAGCCTTGAAACAGAGAATTTTTCCATGTATTCACTCATATCAATTCTTATAATGTTTTTTTCATCATCGAACAAGGATTGAGCTAATGCTTTAGCAAGCTCGGTTTTTCCTACACCGGTAGGCCCCAAGAATAAAAATGAACCTATAGGTCTGTTTGGATCTTGAATACCTGCCCTGGACCTTATGATTGCTTCTGCAACTTTTTCAACAGCTTCATTTTGACCTATTACTCTTTCGTGCAAAATGTCATCAAGTTTTAAAAGCTTTTCCCGTTCACCTTCCATTAGCTTTGAAACGGGTATACCTGTCCATCTTGCAACTATTCGTGCTATCTCTTCTTCTGTAACCTTATCTCTTAAAAGACTATTCTGACCTTGTGTTTGTTCTGCTTCTTCCTCTTCCTTCCTAAGAGATTTTTGAAATTCAGGAAGTTTTCCGTATTTTAGTTCTGCAGCTTTATTTAAATCATAATTTCTTTCTGCTTTTTCTATATCAGCATTGATTTTTTCAATTTCTTCTCTAAGCTTTTGAACTTTAGATATAGCACCTTTTTCATTTTCCCATTTAGCTTTCATTTCTTTAAATTTCGCCCTCATATCGGCTAATTCTTTTTGTATGTCCTTAAGATGCTCTTCTGAAACTTTATCATGTTCTTTTTTTAAGGCTGCTTCTTCAATTTCGTGCTGCATTATTTTTCTTGA
>CAZCTI010000202.1:0-2799 GCA_964501385.1 uncultured Clostridia bacterium | reverse complement strand
CGTCCCCAGAATGCCTTGCTATTCGGTTATCACAACCTGATTTATTTTATCTGTTTCTTCAAGCTGGACGCTTATTCTTTCACTTCTGGATGTGGGGACGTTTTTACCAATGAAATCTGCACGTATTGGAAGTTCTCTGTGACCTCTGTCAATTAATACGGCTAACTCCACATTTTTTGGTCTGCCCTGGTCTACAATTGCATCTAAGGCTGCTCGCACAGTTCTACCTGTATATAAAACGTCATCAACAAGTATAACCGTTTTATCTTTGATATTGTAGTCAAATTCTTCGACAGCTAAGGGAGCTCTGTCATCCTTTTCCACATCATCTCTGTAATATGTAATATCCAATGGAAAAACCGGCACCTTTGAGCCTTCGATTTCTTCAATTTTATTGGATAGTCTAAGAGACAAGGGCCATCCTCTTGTTTTTATTCCAATAAGCACGATATTTTCAACACCCTTATTTTTTTCTATAATTTCATGTGCAATTCTAATTAATGCTCTTTCAATTGCTTTTTCATCCATTATCAATGCTTTTGTTTTCATAATATCTCCCTCTCAATTCCAACTTGATATTTTGTGCGTCATTGCTATGAATAAGCTGCGAAGCAGTGTGTCATTCTGAACCGTAGGTTCACAATGACACTTACGTTTATTCATAGCAATGATTAAGGCTGCACCATCCTGTTACGTTTCTATAATTTTCAATACTCTTAAAAAATAATCCGGCAATTCACTTTCAAACTCCATATATTCACTGGTTGTTGGATGGACAAATCCTAAAATTTTCGAATGAAGAAGCTGTCCTTCCAAACCAAATTTATTTATTTTGCTTCCATACACATCATCCCCTACAACCGGATGCCCTATGTATTTCATATGTACTCTTATTTGATGAGTTCTGCCTGTTTTTAGCTTTAATTTAAGCAATGTATATTTGCTAAATCTACTTACTACCCAATAATTTGTAATTGCTAATTTGCTGTTTTTAGTGGTTACAGTACGCTTTTTTCTGTCTTTGTCACTTCTTCCTAAAGGTGCATTTATTTCACCATCATCTTCTTTGATATTTCCTTCAACTAATGCGTAATAAATTCTGTTTATTGAATGCTCTTTTAAACATTTAGCTAAAAAGTTGTGGGACTTATCATTTTTGGCAACCAGCATAAGTCCCGAAGTATTTTTATCTAACCTGTGTACAATTCCGGGGCGCATAACACCATTGATGGTTGATAAATTTTTAAGATGGTACATTAGTCCGTTTACCATAGTGCCGGAATAATGACCGGCGGCAGGATGAACTACCATTCCCTGGGGCTTATTTATTACTGCTAAATCATCGTCTTCATAAACAATACTAAGAGGGATATTTTCCGCCTCCACATCTAATATTTCAGGAGGTGGAATTATTACTTTTATTATATCGCCTATTTTCAATTTATAATTTGCTTTTACTTTCTTTTCATTAACGGTTACATTTCCTTCGCCAATCAGCTTTTGTACAGAATTTCTTGATATATCACTTAATTTTTGTGCAATAAAAACATCTATTCTTTGATTTTCCGAATCCGAAATTAGAATGAATTCTTTTTCTTCATCTACTTCTTCCAAGTCTTCAAAATCATCTGAATACTCAAATTCATCTGAGTTAAAACAATCAAAATCTTCGAAGTCTTCCTCCATGTATTCTTCATTATTTAAATCATATTCATTCATTACTTTCACTCACTTCAAACTTATTAAATAAAATCAAAACAATCATAAGTATTGTTCCACATACTACAAAGCTATCTGCTATGTTGAAAACAGGAAAATTATAAAAATCGCCAAATCTTACATCTATGAAATCTATAACATATCCAAAACGGAACCTATCAATAAAGTTGCCTATTGCACCTCCTGTTATCATTGCAATAGATAATTTTGATAATTTGGAAATATTCTTTGTTTTAAAATACAAAATTCCAAGAAAAATAAGCATTACAACCGTTATAATTAAAAAAAGCATTCTTTGATTTTGCAATATGCTAAAGGCTGCACCTTTATTTTCCGCATAGGTAAAACGCAAGAAATTTCCTATGATTTTTATTGAATCTCCGTTTTTTAAGATATCCGCTGCCCAAAGTTTTGTTATTTGGTCGGATACTACTGATATTAAAATTATAATAATTGCTAAGATATTCATAAACACTCCCCTACACATAATGCTTGATTTGAATTTTAAACTTTCCGCTTTTTGTTGTACCATTAATTTTATATATTTTAAACCGTCCTGCCTTGCTTATCGACAATAAATCCCCTTCTTTTAATTCAACGCTCACTTTGTCCTCAAGGGTGAAATTATTTTTAACACTGCCTGCTTTTATCATAATAGATGCTTTTTCTCTTGATGAATTAGTAAGATGTTTTACAATATTGTCAATACGCATGGAAGATGAGATAATGTTTACAATTTCATGTTCCTGTTCTTTGAAATTAATTTGGCTTAACATGACTTTTTCTGCTTCTATTTTATTATGACCTATTTTATCCAAATTGTAAATTATATAATCAGCAATATCATTGTGAACTATAATATCTGCATAATCATCATATACATAAATATCGCCTGTCTTGTTTCTATCAATACCTAAAGACATTAGTGCACCCAAGTAATCCTTGTGGCTTAATTTTTTAAATTTGGATTTGTTGTTTACACGAATTCCTGTTATAAAATCATTTTCATCTACTTCTGAATGCTCCGGGTATAAAATGAAAACTTTCCTCTCACAATTTTCATATGAGGGGAAAATTTCA
>CAZCTI010000201.1:0-2801 GCA_964501385.1 uncultured Clostridia bacterium | reverse complement strand
AGCTCTCACACATTTAGCTTAGTTCAAGCAAGAAGTCCTGAAACATGCGATACTTGTCATGCAGGACCAGGACATCCACAGTACGAATCCTTCGAACAATCAAAGCATGGTATCGTATGGAGAACACTTGGAAAAGATTTTGATTTATCAGGTTCTACAGAAGAATTCTGGGCAAGACAAAAAGCTGACCCAATGCCGGCACCAACTTGCCAAACATGTCATATGCCTGAAGGTACACACTATACATCTCAAGGGCAGGCTCATGATTTATTGGGAGACCGTGTTGAAAATTATGAAGAAGAAATCACATTCATGGTTGAAAACAGTTGTACAACTTGTCACTCTGAAGCTTATGCAAGAGAATGGTTAGGAAATGCAGATGAATTTGCTACTTTCACTAAAACAAGAATCAGAGAAGCTAAAAAAATGCTTGAAGCTGTAAGAAAAGATGGTTTAATTCGTGATACTATGGAAGTAACAAATGCCCATCCGATAGCCGGAGAGCTTTCAGCTGCTGACAGCTTATGGTTTAGAGCTAACATGTCAACTAACAGAGCCTTCAAGGGAGCATTCCATATGAGTTCTCAGTGGGCAGGACGACAAGGTTGGACAGATCAATCCTTTGATTTGATGGAATTCAGAAGCGAGCTTGAAAGATTAAGAGCGGATGCAGAAAGAGACAAAAGAATCGAAGAGCTTGAAAAAATGCTTAATATTTCTGAATAAGTATGTTACAATATATTGAAAAGAGTCCAAAAAAAGGCTCTTTTCAATAAAAAATTATGACAGGAGACAAACTATGCTAAAAAGGTTTATAAATTTTTTAACAAGCCTTAAATTTGGAATTATATTGTTCTTGATAATAGCTGCATATTCATTCATTGGTACAGTTATACCTCAAGGAATGGAAACAGAATTTTATTTACAGCAATACAAAACATTTGGAAGTTTGATGGTTTTTCTACAATTTGACCATGTGTACAGTTCAGTTATATACATAGTTATTGTATTCATTTTTATAATAAACTTGGTTGGCTGTACATTAAATATTTTTCCTGTTCAATTAAAGAAAACGAAAAGCTCTTATGTTCCAAAGCAAGGGAAAAATAACGAGAATCTTTATGAAAACTGGATGAATATTGATAGTGTTAAAGAAATGTTGAAAAAGAAAAAATTTAATATTTTTGACACAGAAGATGGTGCATATGCCGTAAAACATAGAATAGGACATATTGGCTCATCAGTAACTCATTTAGGGATTGTTGTAATAATTTTAGGAGCTGTTATAGGCAATATGTTTGTGAAGGATGGATATGTAAGCATAGTACCTGGTGAAACAGCAGATTTTCATGAATATGGTTTTTCTCTTAAGCTAAATGATTTTTATATGGACATAAGCGATAATGGTTATATTAATCAATATTACAGTGAATTAACAGTTTATAAGGATGGAAAAGAGCAAAAGAATGAAAAAATATGGGTAAACAATCCTCTTAATATTAATGGAATGTATTTTTACCAATCAAATTACGGTTGGTCAAGCAATATGCATATTAAGGATAAGGAAGGCAATGTGGTTTTCGAAAGTACATTAAAAGATAATCCTCATGTTTTTTACGAGCCTGAAAATCTTACAATATATTTATATGGTTTTTTCCCTGATTTTAGTATGGATAGATCCGGAAACCCCATAACATTATCTCAAAATGTGAAAAATCCTGCCTATGCAGTAGTGCTTTATAATGAAGAAGGTTATGTAGATTCATTTATAACACCTCCCGGAGAACCTATAGAATACAAGGACATAATTATTGAATTTGTTGATTCTGTTTTATATACAGGATTGCAATATAGACAGGATTTTGGATATTATCCTGTATTGATAGGAAGTATAATTTTAACATTAGGAATACTTTTATCATTTTACTTTTATCCTAAATATATATTAATGACCTCGGATTCCATAATACCTGTGACCAGACAAAATATATGGGGATTTACAATAAAAACAAAAAGAATGTTAAAAGAGCTTAATAAAGGTAGGGAGGAAGCATAATGGATAATATAGTTTTTCTTGAAGAAGTAACATTTACCATAGCATTTGTAATATATATTGCAGCTACCATATTGTTTTTCATATATGTTGCAGGGCATAAAGAAAAGATAGGTAAGTATGCAGTTAATGTTACAATAGCAGGATTTGCAGTTCATACTGCAGCAACAATTCTTAGAATAATTGAATCTGGAAGGTTGCCTTTCAGCAATCAATTTGAATTTGCAACCAGCTTTACGTGGGGTATAGTCTTAATATTTTTAATTATACAATTTTATCATAAGCTTACATCCTTAGGTTCATTTGTAATGCCTTTGGCATTCTTAATGATGGGATATGCTTCAATGCTTTCAAAGGAAATTAAACCCTTAATGCCTGCACTTCAAAGTAATTGGCTTACAATGCATGTAGGAGCAGCTGTTATATCTTACGGTTCATTTGCAGTTGCATGTGGATTGGCAATTATGTATTTACTTAATGAAAAAAAGATGGACAAAACAGACAGTAAACTTCCTGATGTAGAAGCCTATGATTATTTAAGCTACAGAATAATTGCATTTGGATTTTTGATGTTGACTTTAGTTATAGTTTCCGGTGCTATTTGGGCAAAATATGCTTGGTCAAGATATTGGGCATGGGACCCTAAGGAAACATGGTCATTAATAACATGGTTAATTTATTCAGTATATTTGCACCTTAGATTTAACAGAGGCTGGAAGGGAAGACCTGCAGCATGGTTTGCAGTAAT
>CAZCTI010000200.1:0-2804 GCA_964501385.1 uncultured Clostridia bacterium | reverse complement strand
ATAAAGGAGAACACCATAGTATGAAAAAAAAATTTACAGTTATATCACTTGTAATTATGACAATACTCTTAACTTTAGGATTTACAATTTATTCATTATTAGGGCGAATGAATTATATTGAAATAGACAAAAGCAATGAAGCCTTAGGCATAACCATAGAACCAGAAATAATAAAAAAGGAAGTCATTATTGAACCTGACGTAATTGAGTTAGAGATTGTCGAGCCAAAATACACAAAGAGAAATGATATTGTAAATATAGTTTTATTCGGATTAGATGGCAGTGATTACGATAAAACTCGCTCCGATTCCATAATAATATTGACAGTAGATTTCATGAATAAAAAAATAAAATTATCTTCCCTAATGAGAGATATGTATGTAGCCATTGAAGGTTATGGCAATACTAAATTAAATCATGCATATTCCTATGGAGGAGCCCCCCTTGCAATTAAAACCATCAATCAAAATTTTGGAACAAATATAAAGGATTATATTGCGATAAATTTTGTAGCTTTAGAAAAAATAATCGACATTGTAGGAGGAGTCTATATTGATTTAAATCAGGAAGAAATAATAGAAATTAACAGCTCCAAAGATATAGAAATAACTGAAGCAGGAGAGCATTTATTAAACGGAAAACAAGCTTTAGCTTATTCAAGAATACGATACGTTGGAAACGGTGATTTTGAACGCACTGAAAGACAACGAAAGGTTTTATACAAAATTTTTGTCAAAGCAAAGGATATGGAAATAAAAGAACTTCTAGATTTAGCATCAGAAATATTACCCTTAGTTGAAACAAGTATGGATAAAAAAACTATTTTAAACATGGTAACTGATTATTTCAAATCTGATAAAATGACTTTTGACGAAGAAAGGTTCCCAATTGATGGACACCATTGGAATAATATAACTGACGGTATTTATTACCTTAAATTTGACACTGATATTACAAAAAAACAAATAGTAGATTATATTATAAATGATATTAAACCTATACCGAAACAATAAGATTTACATATTTTTACAAGTAAAATATATTCAGGAATTAATGATCCGATTTTATATATTGGTGCCAAACCGTATAACTAAAAAACGAGCATTGAAGTGCAAAACACTTTCAATGCTCTTTTTATTAGGTCAAAATAAGTTTTCTTCAAATAAACCTTACATCAGATGGTAATCTGTTTACACTTCTTTTATATTTTACGTTGGGATAGCCAAGAACAAATGAAAGTATAAACTCTTCATCATCTTTCATACCTATTATTTCTTTGATTTTATTGTTAAATTTAACGGCTCGTCCTAAAAATCCAATATAACAAACTCCTAAACCTAAAGCATTAGCCTGCAATTCCATTCTTGAAGCTGCAATTCCGCCATTAACCTCAGCAAATCCTGCCTTATCTTCGCTTACAATAACTATAATTTCCGGAGCATTAAAAAATAGGCTGTCAATATTCTTTTCCTTATAATTATTATACATCTGTATCCATGAAGCTCTATAATCAGGTCCGCCTTTAGTATCAAAATTAGGATCATTTGCTGCGTCATATAAAGTTTTTATAGCCAAATCCCTAACTTCATTTATTTTATCTTTAATAACTATATACCGATTTAATTGCCTGTTACTGGCTGTAGGAGAATAGCGACCGGCTTCTATTATTTTATTTAATTTATCAGTTTCTATATCCTTATTTTTAAATTGACGTATACTTCTCCTGCATTTTTGAAAATATAAAAAATCATCAGGATCTAAATTTAATCTTTCCTCATCTACTTCAATTATATCATTTTTATCGTACTGCGGCATTGTAAATGAATCCTGTGGGCATATTGCCACACAATGACCGCATTCATTACATAAATCTAAATTAACTTGTGCTTTGTTATTTATTAAATCAATTGCTTTACGAGAACAATCCTTCACACACATTCCGCATCCGATACATGTTTCTTTATCAATAATTACATTAGCCATATCTTTTCTCCCTTTATCTTCTCTTATATAATAAACCATTATCTCCTATACGGTTAGTATACCGCACACCATAGTACAGACCAATAAAATTTGCTAAGGCACTGTTAGGTAATTTCAAGGTCCGTCCCCAGAATTCCTATTTAACTAATTTTAATATCTCTTTAAATTCAGGTGTTCCTGATATTTTAACTAAATCAAATAAAATTAACTCTGTATTGGTGATTATTGCCCCCATGTCTCTAAGTAGTGACAAGGAATTGTCTTTTTTCACATCTTCTCTGGAGCCTACTGCATCAATGGGAACAAATACATCATACCCATTATTTAGCAAATCCCTAATTGTTTGGAAAACACATACATGGGCTTCTGTACCTGTAACTATAATTTTCTTTCTTTTTGTTTCGCTGATAAGTTCTAAAAACCCATCTTCTGAGCAAGCTGAAAAAGCTACCTTGTCAAATTTAACCGCATTATTTAGATTTTGTTTTAACTTCTTTACTGTAGGTCCAATACCTTTAGCATAATGCTCAGTATAAACAACCGGTATGTTTAAAATGTTTGCAGCCGAAATCAATATGTTATTTTTATCTGTTACACCTTCTTGATTGCTTATAACCGGTAATAATTTTTCTTGAATATCAATTACTAATAACAATGCTTCATTTCTATTTATATAAAATTTATCCACTACTTGCCTCCTCTTAGTTTTCTATTCTTTTGCTAACATTCCTTTATTTCACCTAAACAAAATGATGTATATTCTTTAAATTCCATTTTATTCCCAATTTCAAAATATCGGTTATTCCCTTTAAACTTTAGCT
>CAZCTI010000199.1:0-2805 GCA_964501385.1 uncultured Clostridia bacterium | reverse complement strand
CTTTTGACAGTTTATAATAAGTGGTATTGTTAAAATAAACGAAAGAATCAACCACGTAGAATTCTTCCTTTATACCGTCTTCAAAATCTTTATAAGAAGCATAAACATAAATTTCATAGGTGCCTTCATTTAGCTTACCAAATTCAATGTTTGTATAGTTTCCTATTATACCTGTTTGAGCGAATTTTAACTCTTTATCTGTTTCCTTATTTATAATTTTAACTTCATACTGTACTTCTTCCAATTCTTTTGCTTCAGTTCCGAATACTCTTAAGGAGGCAGATATTTTATCGTCCTTTAAATATTCGTTACTCATTATTAGATCAACGAAAAATGGTAGACTGACAGTAATGTTTTTTGTGCCGCTTCCTGCAAACTTTTTATCTGAAATTCCTTGATATGTTATTCTCCAGGATGTTAAGTTATCTGCTAATTTTAACTTTAATTGTCCATTTCCATTTTTATCGGTTGTGATAGTTTTAAATATATTTGTGTCTTTAAACTCATCCCTAAAATTAGTGTAATTATCTCCACCGCCGCCTTTTTCTGCACCAGAGCCTGATTCCATGCTTAAATCGATATTTGATAGATAAGAAGCGTTAAGTCCTGTGCTCCAACCGCTTTGATATAAAGAGTTTAATGTATCAACTCTTTTTTCAAATACTGCAAAATATGCCTCGTCTACAAGAGATATATTAACATCTGCTGAAACTGGCCTATTATTTTCATCCTTTGTTTTAATATTTAACACTACCTCTTCGCCAGGCCTGTAATTTTCCTTATCTGTTGTTACATCGAAATGTATCTGTCTTTCTGTTGTATCGTAGTATAATGAGTTTATAAATTCTACAGGATACATATACCCGTTTTTAAAATATATACTGTTAATCATAACATTTGGTATATATTCTTCTTTAAATTCAAAGTTAAGCTTTGTATCATCAGTAATTTTATAATCAAGGAGCCCATCCTTCATAATTAAGAGTATAAGCTTATCCTTATCAGTACTTTCGACATTTTCTTCGCTGTACATTAGATTTAAATTTATATTGTCATTTAATCTGTAATTTTCTTTATTATCACCTTTATCTAAATAATAGTAAGGTCTTTCATAAAAACGGTAATAGGTTCCAACATGGGTATACTCTCTTATAGGACCGTTTTCATCCATATATTCTACAGCGACCTTATAAGTTCTTTGAGGGTTGAAGTTAGGAATTATAACATTGCCGTAGCCGTCAGTTATTTCTGTAATTTCATTGAAAACAATATTTTCAATATGGTTATAGGTGTATTCTATAACATTTACCTTATTTATATAATCGTAATGTTCCCCTTTTTTGACCTTTTCATAATAAGATTCTGTAATACTGACCAATACTGAGCCGCTTAATGGATTAGCCCTTAATTTTTCGTAACCGCCAAAGTATTGGCTGTCATAATTGGTGATGTCTAATTCATGCAGTAAAATATTTATATTTTCAGGATGCTCTATATCGCTTTGCTCAATTTCAACCATCTTATGGTGAGGGAAAATTTCAAATGTATCCATAACTCCCACAGACTTATCCTCTGCTTTAGCATTCCATAGGGTTGTTCTTATAGAAACTGGCCTCCAGCTATCACTGTTTACATTTGTATTTACACTTATTACAGTTTCTCCCTTATCATTTAGCTTAACAGTTGAATCCATTTGGCCGTAATTAATACTTCCGCTATAGTTGGTTGGAAAGCCGCCAAAATTAAGCTCTAAACCGGGCAGGGGGTTGCCGTCAAAGAAAGAGGCATTTACCTTATAATTAATACTTTCACCGCTGTATACAAATTTTTTGTCAAATTGACCGCTTATTGTAAAAAGAGGTTTCGTGTATTTGCCGATGGATATATATTTTGTGGATATTTTCAAATCATTGTCATATACATTTATTTGAAAGTATTCGGAAGTAGCATTTTTTATTTCAAATTCTGTTTGGTAGGTTCCTATATTTGTCAGATCCACAATTTTTTCCTCAAAAACCAAATCTGTATTAGATTCAACCAATTCAATTCTTACTTTATTAATAGACTTATCATCCTTATGTCTTGCAAATCCCCATACATTAATTGTATCTGTAGGCATATAAACAGGTCTGTCTGTATCTATATATCTTAAATATTTGTAAGCTTCATATTGTCTGCTATAATAATAATTGTAAAAGTAAAAGCTGTCTGCATATACAAAATCATTGAAACCTTTTGCTTCAACTCTTAAGGAAATTGCTTTGTTTTCATAAATAGACGTATCTCTGTCAATAATCAGCATTCCATTATTGTCAGTAAAGCCCATGTGTTCGCCGTTTAATACAACTGCTGCATCCACAAGGCCCTTGCTGTCTGCTCCATCTGATGCAGTAACTACAATTTGATTTGAAAACAAAGCATAGTAAATAAGCATGTTGTTAATTTGCAGGAAGTGATAATTTGTTTCGCCGTCATCAGTTGAGAATTCCAATAAATAATATCCCTTTGGAAGCTCCGGCAGTTCGAACAATCCTTTTGGATTACCGTATTTATACACAATGTTAGGCTTTTGTTTTAAAGTATTTAAAAAGGTTAATCCTTCGATATCATTTACGGTATTTTCGAAAAATTTACCTGTATCTGCAAAATCATTGATATTTTCAGCAAAAAAGTCTGCATTTGAATATTGATAAATATTTATGTCAAATTCAAGATTTTCATTATTTATATATGCTTCAATTATCTTAACGTTGTTTTCGTAAATATTTGTCAAAGGTCTGTCAAAATACACTTGAGCATATTTTT
>CAZCTI010000198.1:0-2810 GCA_964501385.1 uncultured Clostridia bacterium | reverse complement strand
GCTAAATATGGAGTAAATATTCGTTGTTTCATGGCGGATGAAGATGTGGCTGAAGAAGCTATGAAGCGAGGAGAAACGAGAGCTGCTGTTTCCATGGAGAGAGCAGCCAAGATACAGGGTCCTGTAATTTTTGCCATAGGCAATGCTCCAACTGCATTAATAAAGCTTTATGAAATGATAAAAAGTGGAATATTTAAGCCTGAGGTAATTATCGGAGTTCCTGTAGGATTTGTAAATGTGGTTGAAGCAAAGGAGCTTATAATGAGCCTTGATAATGTGGAGTACATTGTTGCAAAGGGCAGAAAAGGAGGAAGTAATATTGCTGCAGCCATATGCAATGCCTTATTGTACAATATTGAATGATGGAAAATTAATTAAATAAGGAGATTTTATGTTTTACGGTATCGGAGTAGGTGCGGGAAACAGCCTGACTGTAACAAAAAAAGCAATAGAAGTGTTGGATACATTAGACATTTTATATGTACCTACAGCAAAAAAAACAGAAAATTACAGCACTGCACATAGTATAGTAAAAGATTATATAAATGAAAAAACAATAGTAAAGCCAAGATACTTTCCTATGAATTACAACACGTCAGGCCTTCAAAAAGCGTGGAATGAAATCGCATCTGAAATAATCAGAGATGTATCAGAAGGTAATGATGTAGGGTTTATCACTATTGGGGACCCAATGATCTACAGTACATATATTTATCTTTTAAAAATTCTGAAGGATAAAATTAAAATAACAACAATACCCGGCATAGCATCATTTTTGGATATTGCTTCTAACAATAATTTCCCTTTGGTGGAGGGAGAAGATCCTTTAATAATTCTGCCTGCTACAATGTGCACGAAAAGGTTAAGAAGCTATATTAAAAATGAAACTTCAATTGTTTTAATGAAGATATATAACAACTTTGATGAAGTTATAGAAATGCTTCTTGAGGAAAATCTTCAAAATCATTCTATAGTAGTAAGCAATTCATCCAAGGATGAAGAAATAATATATCAAAATATTAAAAATGTTAAAAAAACTGATGTATCTTATTTTACAACAATACTAATAAATAAAAAATGGGAGTTATCATGATATACGCGATAGGTATAGGTCCCGGTAGCCGGGAAACAATGACGTATGAAGCAATGTCGGCAATTGAAAAATCAGATGTCATTGTTGGATACATGACATATATTGACTTGATTAAAGATTTGATTAATGACAAAGAAGTTGTTTCAAACGGTATGAAGCAAGAAATAGATAGAGTGAAAAAGGCCGTTGAAATTTCAAAGACAGGCAAGACAGTGGCAGTTATAAGCTCGGGAGATGCAGGGGTTTATGGTATGGCAGGTTTGGTTTTAGAGTTATCAGAAGGTGAGGAGGTTAAGGTTATCAGTGGAGTAACTGCATCGACAGCTGCGGCTGCAGTACTTGGAGCACCTCTCATGCATGATTTTTGTCACATAAGCTTAAGTGATTTATTAACACCTCTTGATTTAATTTATAAAAGGGTTGACTTAGCATCAGAAGGGGATTTTGTAATATGCCTTTACAATCCTAAAAGCAAGGGACGACCGGATTATTTGAAAAATGCTTTTGAAATAATGAAAAAATATAAAGCTAATTCAACTCCTGTAGGTATAGTAAAAAATGCAGAAAGAGAAAATCAAGAGGTGCGTATTTGCACAATTGATACAATGGATTATGAATCAGTTGATATGCTAAGCATAGTAATAGTTGGCAACAGTTCAACTTATGTTAAAGATAATAAAATTATAACTAAAAGAGGTTATGAAAATAAACTAATTTAAAGGGAGAAAGAAATGAAAAAATTAAATATTTTAAAAATGGTATTATCAGTTGTTATGATAGCGGTGATTTTTGCAGGATGCAGTAAGGATGCTGACCAAAAGAACGAAAAACCTGTAGCAGAAAATATACCTTCCGGTGAAGAGGTGAAAATTGAAGATGATGCTGAAAAAGAAGAAGTGGTATCATTAGAATACGGAATAATAATAAATGAAGAAGATGTGGTGTTCACAGATGCATCCGGTGAAGAGGTAACAATTAAAAAGAACCCTGAAAGAGTAATTGTATTGCAGAATTCTCTTTTGGAAATTTGGGACCAGGCAGGCGGAAAAGTGGTAGGAAGAGTTGAAGGATCAGAAGATAAAATAGTTGAAAATGCCATGTCAGCAGAAGTTGTGGGCTCAATGGGTGCTCCAAGTCTTGAAAAAATATTGTCATTGGAACCGGACTTGGTTATAATTTCAGGCAGTTATACTGCTCAAAGAGAAATGGTACCTTTATTTACTCAAAATAATATTCAAGTAATTAATTTAGATAATGACCTCATTGAGGACTATTATAAAACAGTAAGGTTGTTTACGGCCATTACTGAAAGAGAAGATTTGTATGAACACCATGTAAATGACATAAAAAAGAAAGTTGATGAAATAATTGCTAAAGCACCGAGAGACAAGGATTATAAAGCAGTGATAATATTTGCTACAGCTAAAAATACCACAGTTAGAGATTCAAGTTCTATGGTGGGGGAAATGTTAAAGGATTTAAATGTAGGCAATATTTCTGATTCTGTTGAAACTGGTGCTGATACAAGAACATTCAGCTTAGAAAAAATATTACAGGAAGACCCGGAATTCATATTTGTACAAACAATGGGAAGTGACTTGGAGAAAATTACCGAAAGATTGAAATCAGATGCTTTCGACAATCCAGCTTGGGCATCTCTCACAGCAGTAAAAGAAGACAGATATATAGTTCTTCCAAAGGATTTATATTTGTACAA
>CAZCTI010000197.1:0-2822 GCA_964501385.1 uncultured Clostridia bacterium | reverse complement strand
AAGCAATTGGTGCTGATGTAACAGGTATGGAAGTTGCTCAAATGATGCCTTCATCGTCTCCTGTTAAAGGTACCATGACTGATGGTATTTGGGCAGACGCTGCGGAACAAATTTGGATTGATGGAAACGGAAACCGCTTTGTTAATGAATATGCAGAACGTGATGTTCTTGCAAAATCTTCCTTAGCACTTGAAAATGGTATCTTCTACATTATTTATGCAGGTAGAGGAGATGTTGGTAATCCAGGACAGCTTATAAAAGGAACTGAGTATAATGAAAGAATTGCTCCTATGGTTGAAGGTGGACACATTTGGTATGGAGAAACTCTTGCTGAATTAGCTGAAGCTAGTAAAACAAAAGCTGCAGGTGTAGCACCTGCATTTACTGAAGAACAATTACGTGCAACTATTGAAAAATACAATAGTTATGTGGCTAACCAACATGACGATGAATTTGGTAAAGAAGTATTGGCAGGAGCTATAGACCTTGATTATATCGATGCAACTGAAGGTGTTGGAATATGCATAAGCCCGAGAAAATCTTCGTTACATCATACAATGGGCGGAGTTGTTATAGATACTGAAACTCATGTTATAGATACAAACGGAAATATAATTCCTGGTTTGTGGGCAGCAGGAGAAGTTACTGGCGGAATTCATGCTGGTAACAGATTAGGCGGAAATGCAATAGCAGATATCTTTACTTTCGGACGTATTGCAGGTACTAATGCAGCACAAGGTAAATAATCTTAAAGTAAATCATAAATAATAAAATAAAGAGAGCCTTTTAGAACTAATTCTATTAAGCTCTCTTTTATTTTATTATAACTTTAATACTAATTAACATTCTACTGCCCTATATATAGCATATTAAACATTTAAGTAGATAAGAATTAATTAACAGAATAAACAATCAAGAAACTTTAGGGTATTATTGTCCTGCTTGGTATGTTTGTTACACAAACTTTAATACAGAAAGTATTAAGAATGCTACTCCTCCACAAGTAGACAGCAATGTTACTCCTTCTTATGTTATTAATACCTGATATTTTAATTTACGACTTACAAAAAAATAGATGGCTATAATTATAACCATCTATATATAACTTCTCGCTTCTTTAAATAGTTTATTCCTTTTCTATATTTTAATTAACTTCATCTTTAACGTCACACAATTTTCATTTTCTGAACTACATATTCCGTTATATTAGTGTTAATATTAGTCCAATTATACCTCCAAACAATAAACTACTTTCAAACACCTTTATTCTTCCATCGTCTCGGTAGACAATGCCCATAAATATAGCGAAGCTACTGAGCCATATGGAGAATATCTTTTTTTATAACGCTCAAATTGTGTCTTTGTAAGCTCCTTGTGATTATATAGCCTGCATATTCCTCTTTTTATCGCTAAGTCGCCCCAGCTTACAATATCGGGCCTTTCCATAGAGAAAATCATAAGCATTTCAGCGGTCCATACTCCTATACCATTTAGAGATATAAGTTTATTAATCACTTCTTGGTCAGACATATGCTTTAATTGGTCAATATTTAATACTCCGGAATAAACACTTTCGGCTATATTTTTTATATAAGAAGCTTTTCTGAAAGACATTCCGCATTTTTGAATATTATTAACATCCTCAGCTATAATTGTTTCAGGTCTTACTTCACCAATCAAATCTATAAATCTTTTCCAAACAGTGACTGCTGCCTTGTTAGATATTTGCTGGCTTACTATACTGCTAACCAATGCTTCAAACAAATCAGAAATAACCCTTCTTTCTATTTTGCCTATTCTATCAATTGCTTCAGATAACTTCTTATCTTTCTTTTTTAAATACTCTATTTCTTTTTCACCATATTCAAATATTTTCATTTATTATGCCATCCTTGTATTAATATACTACAATCCAAGTACCCAGCGTTCAATTTTCCTGAATTGCTTGTACCAAACAACAAAGTAAGCGGAGCTTGCCGCACACAAAAACTGTCACAAATAGTAGTATTTATGTCTGTTTCATTTATTTTGCATTTATTATCATAAATCAATTATAATACCCTCTTTCCAACTTCAAATTTAACATTTTGTTACCAAAATACCGGATAAGGAGATACTCGGCACTTACGCATTTTTCACTGCATCGAACCGATGCTGTTTCAATTTTGTCTATCATGCTTTCCTGTTCGTCAGCCAATAAAAGCAAGTCGGGCTCAAACAGGGTCAAGGATGGCGCAACCGGTTAAAAGAATATAAGTTTAAAGGCAAAGATTAGTTACGAACTTTTCTTTGCCTTTCTTAATTCTGTTAAAATAATATACAAGTATATTCTCCCTGTTCTGTTCCCAGATTACCTAAACATGCCCATTCTCCATCATGAAACACGATTTATTAATAGAACAAAATCTTGGTCTATTCGTATTCTATTGTTGCCGGTGGTTTAGTTGTAATGTCATACATTATTCTATTTACATTGTCTACTTCATTAACTATTCTTGTTGATACTTTTTCCAACACTTCATATGGTATTCTTGCCCAGTCTGATGTCATACCATCTGTTGAATGAACAGCTCTTAAGGCTATAGTGTGTGAGTAAGTTCTTTCGTCTCCTGTAACACCTACGCTTCTTATGTTAGGTAGGGCTGCAAAGTACTGCCATATCTTATTTTGAAGACCTGCTTTTTTTATTTCTTCTCTGAAAATAGAATCTGCTTCTCTAATTATTTTAAGTTTTTCTTCAGTTACTTCACCTAAACAGCGGATTGCAAGACCAGGTCCCGGGAATGGCTGTCTTTCAACTATTTCTTCTGGGATTCCCAATT
>CAZCTI010000196.1:0-2845 GCA_964501385.1 uncultured Clostridia bacterium | reverse complement strand
ATCCAGCATTTGATGCTGCACCTACACTGCCCTTAGCCCAAGCTGAAATGCTTAACTTATCAATAAATTTATCTATGGCTACTTCATTGTTGTCAAGATATTGAATTCTTGACAATATCGATGCAGCCTGTTCTCTTGTAATATAATCGTTAGGTCCGAATTTATCTGAAGAATATCCGGATATGTAACCAACTTCTTGTGCAACACCAATGTAATCATAGAACCATTCTGTGGATGGCACATCTTTGTATGTAATTGCTGCTTTCTTATTAAAATCAATTATGCCGTTTACCATTTTTACAAATTCAGCCCTTGTTACATTTGAATCAGGTTTGTAACTTCCATCAGGATAACCTGACACTTTTCCTGAATCTAACCATTTCTGAATTGTTGCCTGTGCCCAATGTCCTTCATAATCCTTAACTACCGGTGCCGATATTAATACTACTTCCTCTGCATTGGCAAAAGTACCCAAGGCTAAAATCAAGCACATAACTAATGCAATTGTTTTCTTAAAATTTTTCATTAGTACTCCCCTTCCTCTCACTTATTTAATAAATCAATATTTAAAACATATTGTAACATGATTCTTGTTGTTGTTCAACGCAAATGACCAAAATACTTTGATAAGAATGTTCGTTTTGCCGGCAATTTAAGATTGTCCAATTTCTTATCATTTATTATATTTAGTTGGTTTAACTTAAAAATCTTATCTACATATGACTTGCTGCAAATTTTACAAGCTGCATCATAAGCTTGGTCTAAATAAAATCTCCTCGATGTATTGTTGTGCACATCAGATGCTACAAAGCTTACTATTTCATTCTTTAGCAAATAATGAGCAAACTTATTTCTTTCTTTATTTTCTTTATAAAGTATAGCTGAAGCATTTATCTGCAAATGTGCTCCTTCATTAAGGATTTCATCTAATAGTTTACGGTTGTTATGAAGAATTTCATATCTTTCTGCATGAGCTATAATGGGGATATATCCATTTATGGCTAGTTCATAACAAATTTCAGGAATATTGGAAGGTGGTAATATTTCATTAAATTCAACTAATATATATTTTGAACCTGCCAATGTATTGAAACCATTTTCAAACAATGAAGTATATCCCAAAGAATCTAAATACACTTCATTACCCAAATAAAGCTCCATACTTATATTTTCTTCATTTACTGCTCTTTTTAATATTTGGAAATTTATTGACACCTTATCATTATTTAAGCTGTAATTTCTCTTATTGAAGTGAGGAGTAAATACAATATGAGTTACTCCCTTGTTTGAGGCTTCCTTTATTAGTTCCATTGATTCCTGCATTGTTTTAGGTCCATCGTCCACCCCAAACAATATGTGGTTATGCATATCAATCATAGCATCCCCCAATGTTTATTCATAGCTTCTGTAATAGTAATAATTGCTTTGATTTGAAACGGGTATATTATTAAACACGGCTCCTATAATATTTGCATTAACTTGCTTTAAGCTGTCCACTGCTTTTTTTACCAAATCCTTTTCAGTTTTTCCATGTTCTATGGCAATTATTACTGCATTAGCATATGTGGATATTGTTATTGGATCGCTTACAAGCATTACCGGCGGAGCATCCAAAAATATATAATCATAGCATTTAGCCATTTCCTTAATCAATTCTTTCAATGTCCTTGAATTAATTATTTCAGCCGGATTTGCAGGTATCATTCCTGTAGTTAAAATATCTAATCCGGGATAAACATTCTGTATGTATGTTTTATAGTCATCCTTATTTATAAGTAAATCAGTAAGACCTTTTTTATTAGACAATTCAAAGATCTTATGTACAGCCGGTTTTCTAAGGTCTAAGTCCATTAACAATATTTTTTTCTTTAATTCTGTCATTACCATTGCTAAGTTGCAAATTGTGGTTGTCTTACCTTCATCCTGCTTGGCACTTGTAACCATAATAGTTTTTATTTCATTATCTATATTGGAAAATTCGATGTTTGTTGCAATTTTTCTGTAAGCTTCTGCTATTGGGGATGATGGGTTATCTTTTACTAGAAATTTTTCCATATGTCTGTTTACCCCCTTGATTGAAATTAGGAACTGCCCCTATTATTGAAAGACCCAATAAATTTTCTATGTCTTTTTCTGTTTTTACAGTATTGTCCAAATATTCTTTAAGAAATACTATCAAAAGTATCACCATGCCACCCAAAATTCCTGCTATGGCAGTATTCATTATGATATTAGGCTTAACCGGCATTTGAGGAAGTCTTGCATAGTCAACCACAGCTACATTGTTTGTCTTAGTTATTCTTTGAATTTCCAATGTAAATTCATGAACTAACGTATCTGCAATATTTCTCGCCATTACAGGGTCAGTGTTTTGCACTGCTACTTTTAATATTTGAGTATCCTTAACAGGTGAAACAGTAATATTATTTTTGTTAAGCTTGTCTATATTCAAGGCTTTGGAAGTGTTGTCCAATACCGTATAGGATTTAGCCATTTCTGCATATGTATAAATTAAACTTTTGCTCAAATCAACATCGGATTTGCTTATTTCTTCCTCAGCATCTTTATCCTGTATTACAATTAATGTAGTGGAGGATTCATAAATCGGCTTGATTAGAAAAATACTTACAACTGCACCAATTGCAGCAAATATTACAGGTATTATAATTATTAATGCAATATATTTCCTTATTATCTGAAATATTTCCCGCAGGTCTATTTCGTTGAATTCTTCTTCGTACATTGCTACTCCTTTTATTATGTTTTACATCTATATCAGCTTAAGTTATGTCTTATTATTGCTCAACTAATATTAACATTTTAGCTATATTTATGTCAATATTCA
>CAZCTI010000195.1:0-2852 GCA_964501385.1 uncultured Clostridia bacterium | reverse complement strand
TTTTGAAGGAATGTCCCCGTCATAGGAGAATTAATGAATAACAAGGAAATTTTAGTCACAGAAGATGGCTATAATGAGCTTTTGAAAGAATTAGAAGACAGAAAAATAAAAACAAGATATGAAATTTCCGAAAGAATCAAGGGTGCCTTGCGTGAAGGTGATTTAAGTGAAAATGCCGAATACCACGAGTCTAAGGAAGAACAAAATAAAAATGAATCAAGAATAATTGTTCTTGAGCATATGCTTAAACATACAAAAATTGTAAAGCATGATGAAAAAAATAAAGATACTGTGCAAATAGGTAGTAAGGTAAAAGTAAAGGATTTGGAGTTTGATGAAATATTGGAATACAATATAGTTGGTCAAACAGAAGCAGATCCTATTTCAGATAAAATATCAAACCTTTCTCCTCTTGGCAAAGAGATGATAGGCAAGAAAAAGGGAGTTATTATTACCGTTGCTTCACCGGGTGGAGAAATAAAATACGAAATACTTGAAGTGAATTAGTTAATACTATAAATATCGTTTGTCATCGATATGACTAAACACAATAACGAGGGCGAAGCCCTCGCTCAGGATGACAACCCTAACGTGTTCGTTTATCGTGGTGTGTACAAAACATGATAATTCTGAACGCAGTTAAGAATCTCATGAGATTTTTTGTGGATTAGCTATAATAATTAAAAAAACATTAAGCTTTGTATGGTATAATTACAAAGCTTTTAATTTGTAAAGTATTAGGGAAATAATAACTTGAAGAAATAATATTTTAATTGTATAATATCATAAATATAATAGTTAAGTTTTAGTAAATAGATAATAAATAATACGACATTTTTCTGCATTTCTCGGGAAATAATCTTAAAATGTGAGTATTGTTTTTCCGAAAGGGGACGAAATGAGTCAATTACAGTCAAAAGAAATAAAAAAAACAAGTATAGGCGGTCAGGCACTTATTGAAGGAATTATGATGAAGGGTCCTTCTAAAACAGCAACAGCAGTTAGAAAGCCTAACGGCGAAATTGAGATAAAAGAAAACAATATAAATTCTTTATTTAAACATAAATTTTTCAAATTACCAATAATAAGAGGAAGCTTCGTTCTTATAGATGCAATGATAAGCGGAGTTAAAGAGCTGATGTTTTCAGCTGAATTTTATGGTGATGAATATGAAGAGGATGCTTTTGATAAATTTTTAAAGAAAGTTTTCAAGGATAAGGCAGACACTGCAATTATTTATACTTCAGTTATAATTGCTTTGATTTTCTCCGTAGGTATATTTATTTTAGGGCCAACCTTACTTACTAATTTTTTAAAAAATATTATTACAAATTCCCTTCTTCTTAATTTGGTGGAAGGAATACTAAGAGTAATGTTGTTTGTTGGTTATGTTTATTTTGTTTCCAAACTTGAAGATATAAAAAGAGTATTTATGTATCATGGTGCAGAACACAAAACCATATACTGTTATGAAAACAGGGAAGAGCTTACAGTAGAAAATGTCAGAAAATATTCGACACTTCACCCTCGATGTGGCACAAGCTTCATGATTAATGTAATGCTTATAAGCATTATAGTGTTTTCATTTTTCGGTTGGCCAAATCCTTTCATGAGGCTGCTTATTAGACTTGCAATGCTTCCTGTTATAGCGGGACTTTCGTATGAATTGAATAAATATGTTGGAAAATGTGATAGTGACAATATTTTTACAAAAATAATCACATATCCCGGTTTTTTAATTCAAAAAATTACAACAAAGGAACCGGATGATTCCATGATAGAAGTTGCAATAGCAGCAATGGAAAGGGTAATACCCCAAGATGGAGAAGATGATACATGGTAACAATTGAAAAATTGTTGAAGGACGGTATTGATATAATCAAACAAAGAGAGTTTAACTCTCCAAAACTTGATACTGAATTGATTTTATGTTACCTTCTTAAAAAGGATAGAATTTATCTGCATCTTAACAGAAAAACAGAAGTTAATGATGATATAAAAGAAAAATTTTATGAATTAGCTGTAAAACGAAGTGATGGCTACCCGTTGCAATATATAACAAATTCCCAAGAGTTTATGGGTCTTGAGTTTTATATTAAGGAAGGTGTGCTCATACCAAGACCTGATACTGAAGCCTTGGTTGAAAAAACGATAAAAATTGCAAAACAGAAGTATAATAATCAAAATATTAAAATACTTGACTTAGGAACAGGCAGTGGAGCAATTGGAATCAGCATTGCTTATTATCTTAAAAATTCAAAGGTTACGGCAATTGATATAAACGATATAGCAATTGAAACAACAAATATTAATATTAAAAAGCACAATCTGAACAATATAAATGTAATAAAAGCAAATATTTTTGATGATATTTTATCGGATAAAAAGTATCATATTGTTGTGTCAAATCCTCCATATATAGAAAAGGATACAATTAAGAATCTTCAAACAGAGGTTTCTTGTTATGAGCCTAAATTAGCTTTGGACGGAGGAATTGACGGTTTAGATTATTATAGGCGAATTGTTGAGCTGTTTAAAAAAATCCATGAAAAGGATGGAATTCTTGCTGTGGAAATAGGATTTAATCAAAAAGAAAAAGTTGTAGAAATTTTTAGAAATATAGAATTATTTAAAAAAATTGAAACATATAAGGACTTGTCAGAAAATGACAGGGTTGTTATTGGTATGACATAGCTTCACAGACTAAACATTTTATATGTACATTTAATATGTAATCAGTATCATTGCTAAGAACAATAACAAAGGCGTAGACTTTGTCTTTCTGAACGCATGCGAAGAATCTAATAGTACGTGGACATTCCTTTATGGACTGACCCCAATGAATTACTTGC
>CAZCTI010000194.1:0-2861 GCA_964501385.1 uncultured Clostridia bacterium | reverse complement strand
TGTTTGCTATTGAAGTTGCCGCATCTTACGACAGAAAAATAATTTTGGAAAAATGCGTTGAAAATGTAAGAGAAATAAACTGTGCTGTAGTTGGGTATGAAAATGATCTTGAAACATCTCTTTGTGAGGAACCGATTGGTTGGAAGGAATTTTTAACTTACGAAGATAAATATGTGAACAAAAAGAAGGATGCAAAGGAATCAAAAAGACGAATACCTGCTGATATAGATGAATCACTTAAGAATATAATAGAATTCTATGCCAAGGAAGCATTTAAAGCAGTTGATGGCTGTGGAAATGCAAGAATAGATTTTCTGTTTGATGGTAACAATATATTTGTAAATGAAATTAATACAATTCCTGGTTCCATATCTTTTTATTTGTGGGAAGGGAAAGGAATTTCATTTAAGCAATTAATTTCAAAAATTATAGAGCTTGCAGAAAAACAGCATAATCAAAGAAAAGAAAATATTGTTTCCTATGATATTGATTTGCTTAATAAAATGGGTGGCTCAGGAAAAAATAAATAAGATTTAACCCTTAGGAGAATATAAATGAACTTTAAAGAAAAAATACTTGCATTTATGAAGGAAGAAGCATATAAACCATTAACATTTCAAGAACTTCTTAAAGAATTTGAAATAGAAGGGAAAATGAAAAAAGAGCTATTAATAGCACTAAACGAACTTGAAGATGAAGGTAAAATAATATTTACCAGATCTGAAAGATACGGTGTGCCTGAAAAGATGAATCTTATAATAGGTACATTGGAGGGACATCAAAAAGGATATGCGTTTTTACGTCCAGATGATAAAAATTTAAAAGATATTTTTATTTCTCCTGTTGATATGAACGGTGCAATGCACGGCGACCGGGTAATTGTAAGACCTATGAAGGTATTGGAGGACGTTAAAAGCCCTGAAGGAAAAGTTATACGAATAATTGAAAGAGCTAATCAATTTGTAATCGGAACATTTCAAAAAAGCAGACATTTTGGGTTTGTTGTGCCTGATGATAAAAGAATAGCCTTTGATATATTTGTACCAAGAGAAGAATTTAATGATGCAGAGGCAAACAATAAGGTTTCTGTAAAAATTACCGAATGGCCTGATCAGAGGAAAAATCCGGAAGGAAAAATTGTTGAGGTAATAGGTGACATTGAGGATACGAAGACTCATATTGAAGCAGTTTTATTAGCAAAGAAGGTTAGACAGGTATTCCCAGAGGATGTAATTAAAGAAGCAAAAAGAGTGTCAGAAGAAGGAATACATGAGCAAGAATTAAAACGTAGAAAAGATTTAAGAAATCTACCTATAATAACAATTGACGGAAGTGATGCCAAGGATTTAGATGATGCAGTTTACGTAGAAAAAATCAATGATGATGAATATAAATTAGGTGTTCATATTGCTGATGTAACTCATTATGTGAAGGAAGACAGAAAAATAGATAAAGAAGCATTGAAAAGAGCAACCAGTGTATATATATCAGACCGAGTTATTCCAATGCTTCCAAAAGAACTTTCAAACGGAGTTTGCAGTTTAAATCCCGGAGAAGATAAGCTTACCCTTTCTGTTGAAATGATAATAAATAACGAAGGTAAAGTTATTGATTATCAAATATATGAAAGTGTTTTAACCAATAGATATAGGATGACCTATGATGACGTAACTGAGATACTTGAAAATAATGATGAAGAATTGATACAAAAATATACAGAAATTGTTCCTATGCTAAAAGTAATGGAAGAATTAAGTTTAATTTTAAGAAAAAAAAGAGACTTAAGAGGAGCCATTGATTTTGAATTCCCGGAAACAAAAATAATAACCGATGAAACAGGCAGAGCAATTGATGTAACAAAATATGAAAGAAAAACTTCCAACAAAATAATAGAAGAATTTATGCTTGTGTGCAATGAAACAGTTGCAGAGCATTACTATTGGCTTAATATGCCCTTTGTATACAGAATTCATGAGGACCCAGATGAAGAAAAAATGTATGAATTTAGTAAATTCATCTATAACTTAGGTTACACGTTGAAGGGAAATGAAGTACATCCAAGGGAATTGCAGCAGCTTTTAATTAAAATTAAAAACACAAAAGAAGAATCCTTAATAAATAATATGATGTTAAGGTCTTTAAAAAAAGCAATTTATTCGCCTGATGCTTCAGGTCACTTTGGCCTTGCAGCAAAATATTACTGCCATTTTACATCACCAATAAGAAGGTATCCGGATTTACAAATACATCGAATAATTAAAGGACAGCTAAAGGGTATATATTCAGAATCAGATTTAAATAAACTTTTTGAACGTACTGCAATGGTTGCCGAGCAATCTTCTAAAATGGAAAGAATTGCTGATGAAGTAGAAAGAGATACAGATAAAATCAAAATAGCTGAATTTATGTCTGATAAAATAAACGAAGAATATGAAGGTGTTGTTTCAGGGGTAACAAGCTTTGGTATATTTGTTGAGCTTGAAAATACTGTAGAAGGACTTGTGCATATTTCAAATATGGTTGATGATTACTACATTTATGATAATGAGAAAAAAGAATTATTCGGCCAGGGCAGTAATAAAGTATTTAAAATAGGAGATTTGGTTAGAATAAGAGTTGCAAATGTAAGTATTGCAAAAGCTGAAATAGATTTTGTGTTGATTTAATGGTATTAGGACATTATTTAGATAAAAACACAGTCTCTTTTAGCTCATTAGATATGCCATTTTATGTTGTTTAAGTTTTGTTTAAGGTTTATATAATAATATTATTTTCAGAGGTAATCATTAACTTACCCCTATATTTAGGGGGCGTAAATGGTTTCGACGGGGATATAGAAGGAAGATAAGCGAGTCGTTGCG
>CAZCTI010000193.1:0-2883 GCA_964501385.1 uncultured Clostridia bacterium | reverse complement strand
TGTAAAATTTGTTTTTTGCTTTTCATATAATACTTAATATGATATAATTATCTATTAATACTTTTTTAACGAGCAATGTTGTTTTAAGGGGATATAAAATGGTTGATAATAAAGATAAATATTCCGAGGAAATCAAATATTTAGATGAAATCATCAGTTTGTTAAAAACTAAGTTGGAATATGAAACAAGCAATTTAGAGGATCAAAAGGCTGATTTAATTGAGGCAAGAAGAGAAATGTGGGAAAATACAACACATTCATCCGCTGATTTTGACAAGCTTACAGATTTAAATCAATATTTAAGTGCTCTTCAAGCTCAAACATTCACTTACACAGAGCTTGCAAAACGAATTTCAAAATATGAAAGGATGCTTGAAAGCCCTTATTTTGCAAGAATTGATTTTACAGAAGAAGGATATGACGATACGGAGAAAATTTATATAGGGCTTTTTAATTTAATGGATGAAGAAACCCATGATATAAAAGTCTATGATTGGCGTGCACCCATATCAAGCATATATTATAGAAATGAAGTGGGACCTGTTGAATATAAAGCACCTGCAGGCTTAATAAAAGGAACTGTATCTCTAAAAAGGCAGTTTAAAATTACAAACAGCAAAATGGAATATTTTTTTGACAGTAATATTAATATTCTTGATGAAATGCTTATGGTAGCTCTGTCAAAAAATATGACATCCAAAATGAAAACTATTGTTGAAACAATACAAAAACAACAGGACTTAATTATAAGGGACCTGTATAATGATTTGTTGGTAGTACAAGGAGTTGCAGGCAGCGGTAAATCATCGGTAGCACTTCACAGAATTGCATACTTAATGTATCAAGGTTTGAATTTAAACTTAAGTGCCAACAATATTATTGTAATCTCACCGAATCCTCTGTTTTCAAAATATATATCCAATGTTTTGCCTGAATTAGGTGAAGATAATATTAATGAATATACATTTGAAAATATTTTTCTAAAACTTTTTGAAAATAAAATATCTATGAAAACAAAAAGTGAAAACTTTGAAAATATCATTATGGCAGAAAATTATGAAAAAAGAAACTTTTTAAGGTCATATGATGAATTTAAAGGATCATCAGTCTTTTTGCAAATTATTGACAGATTTATTAGTTATTATGAACATCAGTTGATACATTTTGAAGATGTATATTACAATGGACAAATAATTGAGAAACGAGAACTTTTAAAAGCATTTCTATTAAGCGGTAAGCTAAACATGCCTACTGCAAAGAAGTTAAAAATTATAGAAAACAGAATAATGGAAAAAATTCGCGAAATGCGGCATATTAGGCGAAGTAAAATTGAAGCAGCCGTTAATAAGCTAAATAACCATGATTTTGAAGTGCTGTCTTTCACAAGGGTGCTTGCAGCCAAGGAAACACAATCAATGACGGAAAAATTGAGAAAATTTACTGAATTTGAAAGTTTTGAAATTTATAAAAAATTATTTTCTGATATTAATATTTTTAAAAAAATATCAAAAGGTCTCGATCTTCCTGAAAATATAGAAGAAATAATAAGTTATACAAATGATGCACTAAAAGATCCTTTTAATCTTCCTTATGCTGACGGTATAGGTCTAATGTATATGAAAATTAAAGCAGAAGGTTGTGACCTTTTTAGCGGTATAAAACAGGTTGTTGTAGATGAAGCACAGGATTATTACCCCATACATTATTATATTTTAAAAAACTTATTTAAATATGCAAGATTTACAGTTGTGGGAGACGTAAATCAATCTATTGAAAAAAACAGTGATATATCATTATATGATGAAATTATATCTATATTTAATTTTGAAAAAAGCAATAAAATATTTTTAAACAAAAGTTACAGAAGTTCTTATGAAATAAGCAAATTCAGCACAAAGTTGTTGGATGTAGGAACTCAGACAGAATTTTTCAAAAGAAATGAAGAAGAACCCGTAATTAATAAATCAAACACCAGTGCAAATTTACAGGATGATATAGTAAAAACTATTGAAAAATATAAATCTCAAGGTTTCAGCTCAATTGCTGTTATATGCAAAAATAGAAAAGAAGCTTCAGATTTATATTTTAAACTAAGCAATAAAATAAAGTTGAAACTGATAGATTATTTGGATTATGAAAGTGTATTGGAAGGTACATTAATTCTTCCTGTTTATTTAGCAAAGGGCTTAGAATTTGATGCAGTTATTGTATATGAAGCTAATAATAAAACGTATAATACGGAATACGACAAAAAGCTTTTATATATTGCTTGTACCAGAGCGTTGCACAGGTTATCACTGTTTTATACAGGAAAAATTACAAGGTTTTTGAAGTAAGTATTAAAAAAATCCGCTTCAATGCGGATTTTTTTGTTTATATCAGAAGCGGGTGATGGGAATCGAACCCACACAACCGGCTTGGGAAGCCGGGGCTCTGCCACTAAGCTACACCCGCAAAGTATGGAGATAAGGGGTCTCGAACCCCTGACCTCTTGAATGCCATTCAAGCACTCTCCCAACTGAGCTATATCCCCAAAAATATTTTGTGATATATATAATTTAATACATTTTTATTAATTTGTAAAGTAGATAAATTTAACTTGTTTAAAGCTGGTGAAGGGAATTGAACCCCCAACCTGCGGTTTACGATACCGCTGCTCTGCCATTGAGCCACACCAGCATATATATATGCTAATACTTTTCTTAATATTTGTAAATAAAAACTTTGTATAAACTTAATTTCCTGGAAAATGAGCCGTAACATCGATGTCCATACAACATATATTATAATATATAAATTTTTTATAAAGGAGAGTATTATGGACAACAATATAAATCAAAATTATAATAACATGAATGATTATATTGATTATAATGATGATTA
>CAZCTI010000192.1:0-2920 GCA_964501385.1 uncultured Clostridia bacterium | reverse complement strand
GTAAGCGTCAAATACGCCTATCCTAAGTAGTACTTTTATAATATTTATTTTTTTAGCTCGGCATATTTTGCCGAGCTCTTATAAAGTATAATCAAATTTAATAGTTAGATATTTCCTTTCAGCTTATCATATATGCTTCCGGAAGCAATTTTTCTACATCTTCTTTTTTTGTCATATCTAACTGCGGAGCAGTTTCAAATATATATGTTAGATATTTATACGGATCTATCTTATTGATTTTTGCCGTCTCTATTATACTCATAACAGTGGCACTTGCTTCTGCTCCACTTGGAGTATTTGAGAATAAGAAATTTTTTCTGCATAAAGCAAAGCTTTTAGCCAAATGTTCTGCACTATTGTTGCTAATATTTAATCTGCCGTCCAATAAATAATTTTGAAGGTTATTCCATTGATTTAATGTATATGATACAGCTTTTCCAAGATGACTTTGGCTGGCTGGCGTAAATGAATTCAGCCATGCAAAAAAATCATCAAGAACCGGTTTTGATAATTCAAGCCTTTTAATATATTTTTCTTCTGGTGTCAATTCTTCGATATTTTCTTCAATTTTGAATAACTTATTGCAATATGCTATTCCGATAGCAGCCTTGGAATCTTGTCGTTCTTCTTCTTTTAAACATTTTAATGCTTCATCAAACTTTCGTCTTGAGTGAGCAAGGCATTGTACTAATATTACATTTTCAAGCTTTTTATATGCTTGATATCCATCGCAATGCAAATAGCCCGAGAAGCCGTTTAAAAATTCTTGAAGGAATTCTGCATTCCGACCTTTTCGGTAATTATATAAAGCAATTTTATATTTCTCATATTGCCCTGTTCTGTAAAGCCACATGTAGCTTTTGCTTTGTGGTTTTCTTCCCGGCTCTTTTAAAACTTGAACCGTAGTTTCATCAGCGTGTGCTATTTCACAGCTAACCAACCTTTTATGAAGCTCATGATATATTGGTTTTAACCACATATCAGAGCATTTAATTATCCAGTTTGCCATTGTCTGTCTAGATAACAAGATATACCTTCTTTTAAAATCGTTCTCTTGTCTGTATAAAGGAATATCCATCAAATACTTTTGTGTCATAATATATGCTACTGATTCAGGTGAAGCAAAACCGCCTTTTATTACGGCATTTTTAACAGGTGCTTTAACTACAGGTACTTCCGTACCTGTTTTTTCACAGTTCCTGCAAGAATATGTATATCTGACATGCTGCACTATTACAGCTTGTGCAGGTATTATCTTTAGTTCTTCTCTTACTATTTCTTTGCCCATTTCATGCAGTTCTTCGCCACATACAGGACAATCCTTTTCTTCTTCGTTTAATCTGTATTCAATAACTTCTACCGGTAAATTTTCAGGAAGTCTGTCTTTTTTCGTCCTTTTCTTTCTGTAATGTGATTTAACTTCTTCCAGTTCCGGTTCAGGCTTTTTAATATTGGCAACTTCTTCAGCCTCATTAAAAATGCTTAATTGTGCACTTTCTTCTTCTACGGTTTTTTCAGATGAAGAGCCAAACATCTTTTTATTGTTTAGCTTTATTGTTTCCATCAGCCATTGAAGTTTCTGTGACATTTCTTTATTTTGAGCTATTAAATTATTATATTCTTCACGAGAAATGGTTATTGTTTCTTGTGCTGTATTTGTGTTAATTTCAATGTTTTTCATGTATTTATTGTAGCATATTTTTTACTGTTTTACAAGCTTTTTATTTTGAAATTTTGTGTATTTTTCAATATTTCCAAAGCTTTTTTGCATCATATTAAATCGATTTTTGAAACAGTTTTATGTGCCTTGGGCTGTTCTATACTTAAACCCTCCATTAACCATCTAACTTGCTGCATTGTTAAATCCCGGACTTCATTATCAGATCTTGGCCACTGGAATTTTCCTTCTTCCAATCTTTTGTACAGTACTACAAATCCGTTTTTATCCCAATAAAGTGCTTTTATTCTGTTTGGTTTTCTTCCACAAAACAAAAAAATGCTATCTTCAAAGGGATCTAATTTAAATGTTTGCTGTACAATTGCCACTAATCCGTCTATACCCCTTCTCATATCTGTATATCCGCATGCAATGAATACGTGCGAAATATCCGAAAAATCCTTTATCATATGCTTTTTAATACCCTTAGCGTTTGTGATATCACGGAATCATCAGCTCCATTATGGATTTGAAGGGATATATTATTTAAGCTTATGGTAATTGCAACTTCAGATGTTTTTCTGCCAGGTAGTATAACTTCTGCAAATGCTGGAGATTGTTCAACGTTATTATCTACAATTGCTAACTCTTTGCATACGGCATTGCATACTTTTCGCTGCCAATAGTAGTAGGTTTTAATGTTTATATCTCTTTCAGCACACCAGCTTGCTGCAGTTTGCCCGCTATTCCTGCATTCCTCTACTATTTGCGTCCATCTCTGTAAATTAATTTCATGGCTAATCTTCTTCATATTCATGAGAAAAACTCCTTTCGACTTCTTTAGTCTTTAACGATCTCCAACTATCTCTAATTGGACTCTTTTGGAGTATTATCTCATCTAATTTTGTTTATAGGTAGGTACTGTTATATTTGACGCTTACTTTTCTATCATTCTTTTCCATTCTCTTTACCAATCAAAATATAGGTCAAAATAAAAAAAGCACGTCCTGGACTTCGGGGGAAGGCCTTTGAATGTGCTTTTTGATAAAACTATTTTGATTTTTGATAAGAGATTATTATGGGTGGACATAGTATAGAATAAAGAACCAAGAAATAAGAATCAAGCAATAATCATCATGTATGTTGTTACCGCTTTTCAATTTTCCGGGCTGTTTCGCAGAGAAATTCAAAGGAGGTATCTGTTATGAAGCATCCGATTACTAAAATTATTTTTCCGATTACCTTAAGTACTTTGCTTTTAAC
>CAZCTI010000191.1:0-2934 GCA_964501385.1 uncultured Clostridia bacterium | reverse complement strand
CTTATTTGAGTGCAGCAGCATCGATGAAGAGCAAAATTTACATAAGAAACATAGAAAAATCTCATTTTAAGTCAATAACTTCTTTATATGAAGATGCGGGATGCGAAATAAGAGAGACACACGGAACTATAGTGATTGCAAATGACGGAAGATTAAAAGCCATAGAAAAAATAACAACACAGCCATATCCCGGTTTTCCTACGGATATGCAGGCTCAGGTTATGGCATCTATGGCAGTGGCAGACGGGATTTCCATAATTGAAGAAACCGTATTTGACAGCCGGTTTAAGCATGTTCCTGAGCTTCAAAAAATGGGTGCTAACATTAAGACAATTGGAAGGATTGCAGTTGTGGAAGGTGTTGATAAGCTTCACAGTGCCGAGGTCGAATCAAAGGATTTACGCGGAGGAGCTGCATTGGTTATTGCAGCAATGGGGGCAGAGGGAATTTCAAGAATAAACAATATTCATCATATAAAAAGAGGATATGAAAAATTCTTATATAAACTACAGAACTTAGGGGTAATAATTACCGAAGTTGAGGAATAGGACACACATCTAAGTATGGAAAGTTCTTTGGGTTAAGTTAGAGAAAGTCACTGTACTATGACAACGGGGGGATAAAATTACACGATGGCTGAATACAACAAAAAACAAAAGAAAAAGAAAAAAAGAAAAAATAAAAAGCTATTAGTCAGTACAGCAGCTTTTATTACGGCTGCTGTAGTTGTTGTTTTTTGCCTATACTATGTATATTACGAAACCTCTTACTTTGACCTTGTCGGTGTTGACATTGAAGGCAATTTAACATATAGTTATGAGTATATAATGGAAAAATCAGGTATTGAAACAGGGGGGAAAATATTTGATATAGACAGGTTAAAAGTTAAGGAAAATCTTGAAAAAGAAGTATATGTAGAAAGTGTCAGGGTAGTTTATGAGCTCCCAAATAAAATATTTTTGCGTATAATCGAAAGAGTTGATAAATATCAGGTTTTAACAAACAACCAATACATTATAATTGACAAAGATGGAATAGTTTTGAGAACTGATGCAGATAAATTAGACTTAATAACTATTGAAAGTTATGCTGATATAGTATACAATATAGGAGATAGTATTCAATTTGAAAACATTGAAAACAACGAAAAAGTATTTAAAACAATAGAATATTTAAACAATGAATATGGACCTGAAACTATAAAAAGTTTCAAAGTCGGACTAAATAACAGTTTTTTCTTTGAAACCCAATATAAAACAACAGTAAAGATTGATTTAGGCGGGGATATTAATTACCAAATTGTATTTGCAATGAAAATTATTAATGAAAGATTAAACAATAATTTAACAGTAGCTAATGGATTGATTGATTTTACAAAGGGGGACAGTCCTGTATATATAGAGGACTTTAAAATGGAGGAATATTGATGAACAAAATGTGGCAAAAAGGAATGCTGTTTGCTATAAGCTTGATTTTAGGAATTATTTTAATGACACAAATGAGAACAGCAAGCAATGTTTTAGGCACAGTTAATCCGAATGAAAAGACTCATGAGCTAAATGATGAATTAGCACGATTAACTCTTGAAAAAAACAAGCTTAGGGATGAATTGGAATCTCTTAAGGAAGAAAATAGAAAAAACGAAAAATTGTATGAGGATATTGAAGAAGAATTGTTAAAGCTTATGGAGGAGCTTGAGGACCAGCAGATAATATCCGGATATTATGATGTTAAAGGCCCGGGAACCATAATAACAATAGATGCAGTGCCTAATTCTTATGTAAGTCTTGCTTCAAGCCATCAGTATATATTAGCTTTGATTAGCTATTTAAATAATGCAGGGGTTGAAGCAATTTCCATAAATGGTCAGAGATATACAAACTATACTGAAATAGTCCCGGTACTTGAGCATATTAACGTAAACGGAGTTGCCATGGTACTTCCTTTGGAAATAAAGGCAATAGGAAATTCTACAACAATAAAGGCTTCATTGAACTTTGTAGGAGGTATAGTAACTCAGCTTAATCAAATAGGATATATTATTGAAACAGAAGATTCAAATGAAATATTTATTAATCGTTATGACGGCGAAAAGCAATTCAAATATGCTGTTCCCATAACTAATGATGAAGAAATGTAATGCTATAAGGAGTGATTATTATTAAAAAATCATTTAATATAATAATTTTTCTGTTAATTTTCCTAACTACTGCTGCAATTGTTAATGGAGCAGATGCAGGAGTTAATGAAGATACTATTTATACTATTAAGAATTTAAATAAGTATGAACAAAATATCAATGAAATGAAGCTCCTGGTCAACAATATGCAAAATGCCGTAAATGATGAAAAACATACATATGATGTATATGGAGAAAAACAAGCTTTAGATAATTTAATTGAACTTAATCATCAAATTGAGCAAATAAAATTTTATAATGGTTTTACGGACGTACGAGGTCCGGGAATAATGTTAAGAGTTTCAGACAGTACCAGCGAAGATCCTAATCTTGATATAATGGAAAGAATTGTTCATGATGTGGATATTGCTGTATTATTGAATGATTTAAAAGCAGCAGGTGCAGAGGCAATAGAAATTAACGGAAAAAGAATAATCAATATATCAGAAGTAGTTTGTGCGGGTCCTTTGATTAGGGTAAATGCAGAAGTAATTCCTGCTCCCTTTGTGATAATAGCAATTGGAAATATGGATGAATTGTATGATGCTGTTACTGAGGAAAATACATACGCCTATGAGCTTAAAAACACTTATGGTATGGAAGTAGTAGCTGCAAGAAGTTATAACTTAACAGTCAGAAAATTTCGGGGGCTTGATTATAAAACAGAACATGCAAAAATAATAAATGAAGGGGTAGAATAAAATGATATATGTTGCAGCCGGTTTAATTTTAGGTATTGTTGCAGGATTAAATAT
>CAZCTI010000190.1:0-2952 GCA_964501385.1 uncultured Clostridia bacterium | reverse complement strand
AATCTCATAACAAGCAGTCTTCCTAAAATGTCTTATTATGACCAGGTGTCAAGCATTACAGTCGAAGAAAGTTTAACCGAAGGGGAGAACTTGATTTATCAAAAGAAATATATAGAAGCAATTGAATATTATGAAAATTTCCTTAGTGAAAATCCTGATGACATAGATGCCTTAAGATACCTTACCAGAATATATGGTATAGGCTGGAAGGAAGGGGAGCAAAATCTTGAAAAGGCATTTGCTTTTGGGCAGAGATACACTGAATTATCAGGAAACAAAGAACTGCTAATCAATACTGTAGATATTATGGATATGCGTGAAATTAAAGAAAACAGTGACAGCGTTCATGCAGCCCTCATGGAAGCTATGAAGGATCCTAATTTTAACAACTACTATTTTTTAAGCAGATATTATATTGCTGTTGAAAATTATGAAAAAGCAAGAGAAACTTTAAAAATGACAGAAAACGTAACAGATAATTTAATTTTCTTAAATATGTATTTTGGAGATTATATGGAAGCAGCTGAAAATATAAAGTCAGAAAACTACTATATATCAAGATTATCATCAAACAAAGTAAAAGACGCACTTACAACACTCAGTCACAATCCACCAAAAAAGGATGAATCAAAAATATTTAACAATTTTTTAGAAAAATTAATTTCAGGAATCACATATGAAAAAGGACAAAATATTTACGATGAAACAGTGAAGCAAATTTCAAACGACAATATTAAAACAATTCTTGAAGAAATTTACCTCGAAAGACATTGGAATATACAACATTAAGATTATCCTAAGGTTTACATAAATTTAATTATGTAAACTTAGGATTTTTATTTTATCAGGTTAAACGGCTACTAAGACTTAATAAATCCCCTGAAAAGCCTGTATCTGATGCTAAGAATGTGTTATAATTTAATAAAGGCTTACTGCCTTTAAAAACTGTTGAGGAAGCAAGGAGTTGTGGTAAATAACTTAATAATAAGCATTTAGATTTTATTTAGTAAAAATTTATAATCATCAGAAAGCGAGAATATATTATGAAAGTTATTGACTTAACACACACGATTTCAGAAAGTATGCCTGTTTATCCAGGAACAGAAGGACCAAAATTAAAAACTGCAAATACTTATCAGAAAGACGGCTTTAAGGAAACATTAATTACAATGTTTTCACATACGGGAACTCATATGGATGCACCTGCTCATTTGTTTTTTAACAAAAAGACATTAGAAAATTTTCCTATCGAACAGTTTGTAGGTAAAGGTTTAATAATTGATTGTAGCGATTTACATGCAGGTCAAAGAATTACCATGGATTATATTGATAAAGTATATGAAAATGCAAGTAAAGCAGAATTTATTTTATTTTATACCGGCTGGGATAAATATTGGGGTACAGATGACTTTTTTGGAGAATATCCATATGTTACCGAAGAAGTAGTTGAATATTTAATAAAGAATAACAAAAAAGGAATAGGATTAGATACCATAGGATTAGACCCTATAAAGGATGGAAATTTGACTTTGCATAAAAAACTTCTCTGTGAAAATGATATTGTTATTATAGAGAATTTAGCTCATTTAGCTGATGTGGGGAATGAACTATTCACATTTGTTGCACTTCCACTTAAATATGAAAATGCAGATGGAGCACCTGTCAGAGCAATTGCAATTCTTTGAGTTTAAAATAATAAATCAACAAAGCCCTCCTGAATATCGTAACGGGAGGGTTTTTAATAATTATTACACACTAATAAATTAAAATATGCTATAATATACTGAAAATTATAATTGATATTCAAGGAGTTTTAATGGATAAAGAAAATAATAATAAAGAAAAACTAAGCTGTCCAGTAATAAAAAAATGCGGCGGATGTCAGCTTCAGCATCAAAACTACAATAAACAGCTTATAGAAAAACAAAATATAGTAAACAACCTACTAAGCAAATACTGTCATGTGGAAAATATTATCGGAATGGATAACCCATATTATTACCGTAATAAAATTCATGCTGTTTTTGATACAGATAAAAAAGGAAATGTTATATCAGGAATATATGAAGCAGGAACTCATAATGTAGTTCCTATTGACAGCTGCTTAATCGAAGACCAGAGAGCAGACAAAATTGTTGTAACAATACGTGGAATGCTTAAATCATTTAAAATAAAAACCTATAATGAAGATACAGGCTTTGGATTATTGCGTCATGTTTTAATAAGAACAGGACATAAAAGCGGTGAAATTATGGTTGTCTTGGTCTTAGCTTCTCATATATTTCCTTCAAAAAACAATTTTATTAAAGCTCTTTTAAAGAATCATCCTGAAATTACAACCATCATCATGAATGTAAACAATAAGAAAACAAGCATGGTATTGGGGGAAAGAGAGCAGGTTATATATGGAAAGGGGTATATAGAAGATACATTATGCGGAATGGTATTTAAAATTTCACCCAAATCATTTTACCAGATAAACTCTGTTCAAACTGAGGTTCTTTACGGCAAAGCTATTGAATTAGCTTCATTCAAAGGAAATGAAACTATAATTGATGCATACAGTGGCATTGGAACCATAGGATTGATTGCTTCCAGCCAAGTAAAAAAGGTTATTGGGGTAGAATTAAATCGTGATGCCGTCAAAGATGCAATAACAAATGCTAAACGAAATAAGGTTAATAATATTTATTTTTATAATTTAGATGCCGGTGAATTTATGAATCAAATGGAAGCAGAAAAGCAAACTATTGACGCAGTATTTTTAGATCCACCTAGGTCAGGCAGCACCGAACAATTTTTAAACTCAATGTGCATCATGAATCCGAAAAAGATAATATATATTTCTTGTGACCCCGTAACCCTGGAAAGGGATTTATCCTATTTAACTAAGAGAGGATACAAAGCAATAAAGGCTATTCCAGTTGACATGTTCCCCGGAACCGAGCACGT
>CAZCTI010000189.1:0-2955 GCA_964501385.1 uncultured Clostridia bacterium | reverse complement strand
TCAAATGCAAATCCTTGAGAAACAATATCACTGTTTTCATATACCGAACCATAAATCGTTGCACTGGTCGTTACCTGTATAGGTGCATCCGTCTTTGCTAAAACCTTTGAAGCAGATCCCGTCTTAGTGTAATGCTTAACTATAATTACATTATCTTCTAATTCAGGTTCTTCAGGTTCGGTATCTTTTACATACCAAAATACTATAACTTTATTCTCGTCATCTATTACAAATGTTTTTACTGATTCCTCAGGGGTGTATCCATCCACCTCTTTTGCATTTTCTGTTATTGTCTGCTCAGGATATCCATAACCGGTTTTTTCCTCAGCAACTGGTTCTTCTGTAGCTTTATCAAGATATTGTACTGTATAAGGTATTTTATCAACCGGAATTTCATCTGCTATATACCAGAAAACAATTGTATTGTAGCCATTAACTTCAAGTGTCATTTGTTGTTCATCAGACTGTTCCGGTGCAAGATCATATCCTTCAAATTCTTCAGCATATGCAGTTATTACGTCACCTGCATTTCCTAAGCCATTAGTAACCTTAAGCTCTTCATTAGATTCCTGCACAAGATGCTTAACCGTGTAAGCTATTTGATTTTCTGCAGCCTCTTCATAGTAAACTGTAACAACTGTTCCTTCTGCTGTAACAGTCAGAGATGTAGGCTGATCTTCCATAACCTTGTATCCTGATACAGAAGGATGAGCTATTGGAATAACCGTCCCGGTAACATCTTCACCGGTAACCGGATTTGGACTGATTCCCGGAACCTTTGTTTCACTGTCATAAATATAATAATTTATTGTATATTCATATGTTTCTTCAGGCAGTGCATATACTTTAAAGTTTACAACTTTATCCTTTGCATCTTCAGTCAATGTTATATTTTGTGTAACTGCATCACTATACAATAGATATCCAGATGGTGCTTCAGGCACGATTGTATGAATGGTAAGCTCTAAATCAGATAATACTTCCCCACCGACATTTTTAGCAAAAGCAATATCATCAGTTAGATTGCCGTCATCAGCAATATATTTCCCCGTACTTTCATCAACTAATAAGTAATTTATTGTTATTGAACCGGTAATAACGCTTAAATTAGGGCTTTCAACAACTTTTGAGCCCGGATTGTCTCCAACAGGCGTATATGATAAGCTTGCACTTGCATTGGTTGGATATGTTCCGCTGGTATTATACTCACTCTTCAACTGCACATAGAAGGTTAATACTATCTCTTTCTTTGTTATAGTACCAATATTCCATGTTACATTTTTGCCTGACTGAGAAATAGTTTTGTTGGGTTTGTATGTACCATCTTCATAATAGTCAAAATATTGGCTTATAACATCCTGCAATGTTGCATTGGTTCCTGCCGGTTTCATCAAGCTTGCTATTTCTTCTAAAAACGGCTGTAAATCAGTACCTGTATTTGTAACATTTTTATAATACCCGTCAGCCCCTCCGTTTGTAGCAATATACTTTAATACATCAGCATCACTGTCTGATATATTTAATCCTAAAGTAAAAATAGTTAATTTCTCGCCGGTAAAAGTTTTCAGATCATCTGCGATGCTTTTTCCATTAACACTTACCGGATCAGGTCTTCCATCTGACAGCATTACTATAAATGTAGGTCTTGAATTAACAGTAGCTTGTAGTCCATCACTTATATTTCTTTGCTTTATATACTCTCTTGCTTTATCCAAAGCATCTGTATAATTTGTGCCGTTATTAGGGCTTAAGTCATCAATTTTGTTTTGGATTGTAGATTTAACGTCTGTAAAATCATTAATATTAGATGATACATTATTGTTAAAGGGAACTAAAGCAACACGGTTCTTATTTCCAAATTCATCAGCTACATTGCTGTCTAACAAACTATTAAGAAATACTTTAGCTGCATTCTTAGCATCAGTCATACGATCAGTACATCCATGGTCTAAATCATAATGGGTATGTCCATTATCATCTTTGTGGTATCCTGAAGTCCAATGATTCGGATTTGTACAAGGGCTATATCTGTTATCCCATCCAAAACCCATACTACCTGACCTGTCAACTACCAACACTACATCAACTGCAGTCTTTACAGGTTCTCCCTTTACAGTGAATTTAATTTCCGCAATTCTGTTGTCTTCATCAACCCAGTTTGCTTCTTTGGTTAGAGCAACAGTGCCCGGCGTTAAAGTGCTATCACCCGAAGCCCCAAAAGCTGTATTGACCATTAGAGTTGGCATAATCATCATTAGTGCAATAACTAAACTAATCACTTTTTTAAATCTCTTTTTTCTCATCTTTTCACCCCTTATCTTATTTTGTATTTATAAAAAACTGCAAAATATTAAAAACTTTGCAGCCGAACTATCATAGTTTGTCCCCTTAGACTTCTTAGCTTTGCGTCCCAACCTTTCGATTGGTTTGCCAATTATTTAGTTGTATACAACATATATACCACATAAAATGTTTCATAAACATTTTTTAACAAATGGATTTCTTTAATTCATTTTATTATAACTTGATTATAGTTACATTAAATTACATACACATTATTTATTTATTATAATTCTATTTTATTTTAATTACATTTTAATTACATGATACAATTATACTAAAAATGGCGGAGCTTTTCACTCCGCCATTTCTATTGTATAATTAGATACATTCCTCTCGCGTGTAGAGATTACCCTTGCCAGAAGAGATGTGCCCATAAGTTTTATTTTTTACGGCCATACTTTGTTTGGCTTCATTCCAGTCCACAATTCATCTCCGTCTTCCTCATATACATAATCGTGACTGTTAGTTGCTTCCATAATAGCTTCGTAGTACCACTCTATGCTCGGATTATCAGGCCAGAATATAGCATCCGGATGGATATTTTCTTCAGGAACTTTTCTTTCAAGAACATTGTTAATCAATGTCATTGCTTCAGCCCTGGTAATATCTTGT
>CAZCTI010000188.1:0-2963 GCA_964501385.1 uncultured Clostridia bacterium | reverse complement strand
TAAGTGCCTGCATGAAGTCTAACTTGTGAATTTTTGCATAAGTCATTAATTGTGCCAAAACAATAAATATTATTGTTAAAACTATTGATACAACGATGTTGATTGGTGTAACAGGCTCCGACATAGTATATATATCAGTTGTAAATGTTTTTCCCATATAATCAATTAACCAAAGCCCTATAGGTATGCCTGATATTATTCCTATAAAAGTCATTATTGCATTTTCCCTAACTAACATATTAAAAATCTCTTTTTTGGAAAAACCCATAACCCTTAATGATGAAAATTCCAATGTTCTTTCGTTAATGCTCATAAGAGTCATACTGTATACTATTATAAAACCCAATAGGCCTGAAAATACAACCATAAATCCCATAGAAGCCGCCGTTACTGCAGTAAATTCTTCAAAAGCTTTTATCATATCATCCTGAGACTGTATTGTGATATTTTTCATGTTGTCTAATTTGCCCTTAACATTATCGTTAGAATTTAAATATGCACCATTTATTAAACCTTTATCTAAAAACTTATTATTCAGATAATCTATATTCATGTAGCCGTTAATCCCAAGTATTTGATTGACAATTCCTTTAACAGTTACATAGTCATCCTTATCAGAAATAAAACTCTTTAGTAAAATTTTATCTCCTACATTAGCATTTAACGATTTTGCCAAATTAGATGATATTAATATTCCATCATACGGAACTGTTAGTTTATTTCCTCTCATATCTTTGAAACCGTAAAATCGTGTGTTATCATTTACCCCTATTACAGTTACAATTTTAGATTCTCTGCCGTTTTCAATTTCAAATGGCAGTTCAATTCTACCTTCCATTTTATCTATTCTTACTTGCTCTGATAGCTCATTAAGTACATTTTCAGTAACAAAACCATTGAAGCTTATGTTGTACTGAACCTTAATAAATTCATTGTAATGTCTGTTAAACATCACATCTATAATATCAATCATCCATGTTGTCATTATCATCATGCCACATGTAATTGCAACAGCAGCTCCTATGAAAACAAATTTCTTTTTTTCTCTGAATATACTCCTCAACACAATCTTCCAAGTAAAAGGAACTCGACTCCATAGAATTTTTATTTTTTCAATAAAAATTCTCTTTCCTCTTTTAGGAGATTCAGGCTTCATTGATTCAGCAGGATTAACTTTTATTATACTTCTAACTCCCCAAAATCCGGAAATTATACAGAATATTAGTGATAATATAACAGAAATAATTATTCTATAATAGTATACTTTAACTGTTAGCATAGGTATACTAAAAAATACCAAATAATAACTAGTCATAAAACCCGATAGTGCAGTTCCGATAATCGAACCTAATAATCCTCCTATTAATCCCACCGAAGCAGCGTATTTTAAATAATGTTTTACTATTTCACTATCGGTAAATCCCAATGCTTTTAATACACCAATTGTTGTTCTATCCTTCTTTACAATTCTTGAAAGCATGGTAGCAAGCATAATTCCTGCAAAAATCAAAAATACAAAAGGCACTGATTTTGACATCATATCAAGGCCTGAAATTTCCTGACTCAGTAAATTATTGCTTAGCTGGTCTTCTCTTTTAATAACTCGTGTTACACCGTATTTGTCAAAATTATCTTCAAGATAATCAACTGTTTCTTCTATATTTTCATCATTATTAACTTTAATAAGAATTTCATTAAAGTTTCCGTTTGTGCCATATATTTTCCGCAGATAATTTTCCTCTAAAAATACTACTCCGAAATTAGTAGGATCCGGAAGAAATGTCTGCTCATTTTCCATCATATAAGCAAACTCTGAGCTTGATGCAATCCCACTTACATTAAACTCCTGCTGCCTTCCGTTTATTCTAAGCTTTACTGTATCTCCTACAAAAATATTTCGAGCTTCTGCAAACTTTTCAATAATAATTATATCTTTATTTGATAAAGTTCGTTTGCCTGATTTAATAAACAACTCATTTATTAGATTTTTGTTTTTATCAACAGAGACAACTCGAACTTTGACATTTTCATCCTTGTTGTCAGTTATAAATGATGTATCAAATACTATTCTTGTTTCTGCTTGCTTAATATTATTTCTTCCGGGCAATTCCTTTTCTAATTTTTCCGGCAAACTTATCCCTTGAACAAAAATATCCGCAAAATTTGTTTTGGAATAATAATCGTTTAATGAGTCCTTTAGATTTATAGATGAATTGCTTACAGCAGTAAACACAAATATACCTGTAATAACAATTGCAAGCACGGCTATATATTGACCTTTGGTATTCTTAATCATCCTAAAAAGTCTTTTATCAAGCTTTTTCATTACCACTCAATCCTTTCAGCCGAAACAGGGTCATTGTTTAATATAACATCGGTAATTTTTCCGCTTCTCATTTTAATAACTTTATCAGCCATATTTGCGATGGAAGCGTTATGAGTAATTACCATCACTGTATTGCCATACTTTACATTAATATCCTTTAACACCTTTAATATTTGAATTCCAGTTTCAAAGTCAAGGGCACCTGTTGGTTCATCACACAGAAGTATTTGGGGATTCTTTGCAACCGCTCTTGCAATGGCAACCCTCTGCTGTTCACCTCCGCTCATTTGTGAGGGAAAATGATCAGCTCTGTCACCAAGTCCAACTGCTTCTATAACTTCATCAATATCTAAAGGATTTTCACATATTTCAACAGCAAGTTCAACATTTTCTTTAGCAGTCAAAGTAGACAACAAATTATAGAACTGAAATACAAAACCTATCTGATTCCTTCTGTAAAACGTAAGCTCTTTATCAACCATATTTGTAATAAGTTCACCATTAAAATAAACTTTACCTTCTGTAGGAGTATCCATACCTCCTATAATGTTTAAAAGTGTACTTTTCCCTGAGCCGCTGGGACCTAAAATAACAACAAATTCTCCCCTTTTAACTTCAAAAGAAGTATCTTTGAGAG
>CAZCTI010000187.1:0-2963 GCA_964501385.1 uncultured Clostridia bacterium | reverse complement strand
AAATTGAAAATGTAATTTTGAATGAAAACATTCAAAGAGCTTTGGATGATATGGGTTTCGAAGAAAGCACCCAAATTCAACAAGAGGCTATTCCTGTAATATTGGAAGGAAAAGATATTGTAGGACAATCAAATACAGGAACAGGAAAAACAGCAGCATTTATGATTCCTGTTCTTGAAAAAATAGACAAAGAAACAAGAATGCCACAGGCATTGGTTTTGCTGCCAACACGAGAGTTAGCAGTACAAGTAGCCAATGAAACAAGAAAAATCGCAAAATACATGGAAGGTGTTAAAACTGTAACAGTATACGGCGGTGCCGACATTAAAGAACAAATAAATAAATTAAAAAGTGGAGCACAAATTATTGTAGGCACACCCGGCAGAGTTATAGATTTAATTGACAGACATGTAATAAAATTAAGCGAGCTAAAAATAGCTGTTTTGGATGAAGCTGACGAAATGCTTAAGATGGGTTTTAGAGAAGATATTGAGCTTATTTTAAGCAAAATCGACCATCCAGTTCAGTCCTTGTTATTCTCTGCAACAATTCCTGATGACATGAAAAAGATTATAAAAAAATTCTTAAACGATCCTGTTTCAGTAAAGGTTCTAAGAGAAGGAATAACAGCCAAGGAAGTTAAACAAAGTTATTTTTTGGTTAAGCATTCAGATAAGGTTGAGGCACTGGCAAGGTTAATCGATACCTATACTCCAAAACTTACATTGGTATTTTGTAATACCAAAAGAGCAGTGGATGAATTATATGACCAGCTTATCGAAAAAGGATATAACTGCGATAAGATACACGGTGATATTAAACAGTCTCAAAGACTTGATACATTGAACAAGTTTAACAATGGTTTGATCGAAATACTTATTGCAACTGATGTAGCTGCAAGAGGACTTGATATTAAAGAAGTAGAGGTTGTTATAAATTATGAGGTTCCTGCAAAGGAAGATTATTATGTGCATCGTATAGGAAGAACAGGAAGAGCAGGAAAAGAAGGAGCATCTTTTACTTTAGCAAGTGCAAAAGAGATGAAAAAAATTGAAAATATTGAAAAGTATACAAAAAAAGCAATAAGGAAAAGAACTATACCTACTGTCGACAAAGTAAATGAAGTTAAACAGGATAAATTTATAAGAGGAATAATAAGCGTAATTGAAAGCGGAGACTTAGGTGAAAACAGAGAATTAGCAGGAAGACTTATGGATAAGGGTCATGATGCTGAAACTATAATAGCTGCCATGATTAAGAAGCTTGTTAAATTAGATTTATCTGAAGAAAGAGATTTAAATGAAATAATTCCTGAAAGAAAAAAATCTCAACGAGGCGAAGGCAAACTTAAAGATACAGAAAGATTCCATATTAATCTTGGGAAAAAACAGGGAATACGTCCCGGTGATATTTTAGGAGCAGTAGCCGGTGAATGTGATATTCCGGGCTATGATATAGGAGAAATAGAAATACTTGATAATTTTTCTTTCTTTACTGCAGCAAAAGAACACAAACACCGTATTCTTGACAGAATGAATAATTCGCAAATAAAGGGAATGGATGTAGTTATTGAATTATCTAAGGAAAAGAAATCAAGAGTTACAAGGGAAAAATCATCAGAGGATAAATCATTCTTTAAAAGAAAAAACCGAAAATAATTGCATGGGTACCTTAAGGTGAGGTTCTTTGCTTACAAACTTAAAAAATCTTTTAAATAAATATTGACAAAAAAATTTGTCGGTAATATAATAGGTCAAAATGAACTGTGAAGGATCGAGTAAAACAGACACAGCTTAACAGAGAGGGAATATTGGTGGAAGTTCCCATGTATGACTGTTTGAAAACTAATCCGGAGTTAAGACAGAAAGCCTGATGGTGTAATGTCTTGGTATGGATGCCTTAAATCTCTTGAGAAGCAACTAAGGTGGAACCACGATATCTCGTCCTTAAACATAAGTTTAAGTGACGAGATTTTTTATGACTTGACCCAATTTCGTTGACTGTAAAGGAGAAAGAAATTGTTGGTAAGTCAAACGCAAAGAATGCCAAATTTATGCGACGCAAGGAGCAAATAAATTTGATGCATTCCCCTGCGAATAAAAAGGAGGAACAGTTATGATTAAAATTACACTTCCTGACAATAGTGTCAGAGAATATGAACAAGGAATTAAAGCTTTAGAAGTAGCAAAAAGTATCAGTGAAGGACTTGCACGAAATGTGGTTGGAGCTGTTTATAAAGGTGAAACAATCGGACTTCAAAATACATTGAATGAAGATGGAAATATTAAATTTCTTAAGTTTGAAGACAAGGAAGGCAAGGATGTTTTTTGGCATACATCATCACATATTATGGCTCATGCCATAAAAAGATTATGGCCTGATGCAAAGCTTGCAATAGGACCATCAATTGACAACGGATTTTATTATGATATTGATGTAGAGCATAGATTTGTTCAAGAAGATTTTGAAAAAATCGAAGCTGAAATGAAGAAAATCGTAAAAGAAGGTTATGATTTACAAAGATTTGAAATGCCAAGAGAAGAAGCTATCAAATTTATGGCTGATCAAAATGAGGATTACAAGGTTGAATTAATAAATGATTTGCCTGAAGATGCAGTAATTTCATTTTATAAGCATGGGGATTTTGTAGACCTATGTGCAGGACCTCATTTAACAGATACAAAAAAACCAAAAGCTTTTAAGCTGTTAAGTATTGCAGGAGCTTATTGGAGAGGAAATGAAAAAAATAAAATGCTTCAGCGTATTTACGGTATATCATTTGAAAAAGCAAAAGACTTAGAAGATTACTTAAAGATGCTTGAAGAAGCAAAAAGACGTGACCATAGAAAATTAGGCAGAGAATTAGATTTATTCTTTATGTCAGAAGAGGGTCCCGGATTTCCTTTCTTCCTTCCAAAAGGTGTTGAAGTTAAAAATGAATTAATGAAATATTGGAGAGAAAA
>CAZCTI010000186.1:0-2964 GCA_964501385.1 uncultured Clostridia bacterium | reverse complement strand
AAAGTTTCAGAACTTTTAAATATGCTTGGAGATGGAAAAATTTTAGTTCAAAGATATGGTGATATATTAGATGGTAAAAGAACATGGCAAAATGAATTATCAAGATCAAATGTTGTACCAACACTACCTGATGCAGTTGCGGGTGATATTACATCAGCCATGCCCTATAGAACGATGACTAATATTTTGAATTTTATAGAGGCATTAAATGTGGTAGTACCCGGATTTGCAGGAACAGAAACACTCCTTTACGGACCTGAAGTTAAATTTTACAGCAATAAGGTAGAAATAAGTCAAGATTTTGAAACAAATATTAAAAATTTATATTGTTTGGGAGATGCAAGCGGCTGGACAAGAGGATTGATGATGGCTTCCCTAATGGGAGTCAGAATGGGACAAATTTTAAGGAATAAATAAAAAATTTGCCAATATATTATACTATTAATGTTGTTACTGGCACATCCAACTATGGCTGTCATCCTGAGCGTATGCGAAGGATCTCAGGTTTTAAAAGATGAGTTTCTTCATTTCATTCAGAATGACAGGGCTACGCCGTATAACCAATGAGTGAACAGTAACCAAATTATTACAGGAGGGCAAATAATTTGGAATGGTATAACAAAGGCAAAAGCGAAGTATTAAAGGAACTAAACACGGATTTCAGTGTAGGTCTAAGTAAGAAAGAAGCAGAAAGAAGAATTAATGAGTATGGAAAAAATGAACTTATGGTTCAGGCTAAAAAGAGTTTCTTATCTAAATTTATAGCTCAGTTTGCAGATTTTTTAATTATTATTTTGCTTCTTGCAGCAGGAGTTTCTGCATTCGTTGGTGAAAGAGAAGATGCAATAATTATTTTATCAATAGTTGTTATAAATGCTGCCCTTGGTATTTATCAAGAGGGAAAGGCTGAAAAATCGGTAGAAGCTCTGCAAAAGCTCAGTGCCCCTAATGCCAAGGTTGTTAGGGAGGGTAATTTAATTATAATACCTGCAGCAGATATTGTACCTGGAGATGTTGTAGTATTGGAAGCAGGAGACATAATTCCTGCTGATTTAAGATTTTTCGAAACATCAAACTTAAAAATTGAAGAAGCATCTTTAACAGGTGAGTCGGTTCCTGTTGAAAAGCATGCAAAAGCAAAAATAGTTGGTGCCGTTGGTATCGGGGACAGGCATAATATGGGATTCTCAAGCACTATTGTAACTTATGGCAGGGGCAAGGGAATAGTAACTACTACAGGTCACAATACGGAAATAGGAAACATTGCTGTCAAAATTCAGTCTTATGATGAAGAAGAAACACCTCTGCAGATAAAATTAAACCAGTTAGGAAAGGTTTTAGGAACTCTTACAATTGCTATTTGTATTATAGTATTTGCCGTAGGCATGTTTCAAGGAAGACATCCTATTGAAATGCTTTTAACATCCATAAGTCTTGCAGTTGCAGCGATACCGGAAGGTTTGCCGGCAATTGTTACAATTGTTTTGTCTATTGGAATGAACAGAATGGCAGGTAAAAATGCTATTGTTAAAAAGCTATTGGCAGTAGAAACATTAGGGGCTACATCTGTTATTTGTTCAGATAAAACAGGAACCCTGACACAAAATGAAATGACTGTTGTAAAGGCTTATGTTGATGATAAAACCTTAGATGTGGAAGGTATAGGCTATGACCCTAAGGGAGATGTAAAGCTTAACGGTAGAATAATAAGAATAAATTCACTTCCTAATTTAAGGAATTTGATATCCATTGGAACATTATCAAATGATGCAAAACTTGATAATTCAACAGGTGCCTATAAAATTATAGGGGATCCTACAGAAGGAGCAATCGTTGTATTTGCAGGAAAGTTAGGACAAACCTCAGAGCAGCTTAATATGATTTATCCAAGAATTGCAGAGCTTCCTTTTGATTCAGGAAGAAAAATGATGACAACATTTCATTCTAATTATATGGAAGGAAAAATTGTTTCATTTACAAAGGGAGCACCTGATATTGTTATAAATAAATGCAATAAAATTGCACTTAATGGTAGAGTTGTTGATTTTACCAAAGAATTAAAAGATAAGGTATTGGTTGTAAACCGTAGTTTTGCTCGGTCAGCCTTAAGAGTGTTATCCGGCTCCTATAAGGTGTGGGACAGATTGCCTGAGCATCCTACCTTTGAGCAGGTTGAAAATGACATGATATTTGTAGGATTGGTTGGAATGATTGATCCTCCAAGGTCTGAGGTAAAACAGTCCATAGCTAATTGCAGACAAGCAGGTATTGAAACGGTAATGATTACGGGAGATTACAAAGAAACTGCCTATGCCATTGCAAAAGAATTAGGAATGGTAGAACATGAAGGTCAGGCCATTATGGGTGAGGAGTTAGACAAGTATTCGGATGAAGAATTAAGGGAAGTTGTAAAGGAAACAAAGGTTTATGCCAGAGTATCGCCTGAGCATAAAGTTAAAATAGTTACATCATTAAAAGAAAACGGACATATTACCTCCATGACAGGAGATGGAGTTAATGATGCACTTGCACTTAAGAAGGCAGACATTGGTGTTGCAATGGGAATTACAGGCACGGATGTTGCTAAAAACACAGCAGAGGTTATACTTACGGATGATAATTTTGCAACTATAGTAAATGCAGTAGAAGAAGGAAGAATAATATTTTCCAATATTAAAAAATTTGTATTCTTTTTATTAAGCTGCAATATTGGAGAGATTCTTCTTGTATTTGTAAGTATTTTGGTAGGCTGGGAGGTTCCTCTTTTACCCATACAGCTTTTGTGGCTCAATCTTGTTACAGATAGCTTTCCTGCATTGGCATTGGGAGTTGAAAATGCAGAGCCCGGTATTATGAAGCAGCCTCCAAGAAATACAAATCAAGCAATACTTGATAGGGAAATGATTGGTGGAATTGTATTTCAGGCTATTGCCATATCAATTGCATCGCTTTATACTTATTATT
>CAZCTI010000185.1:0-2974 GCA_964501385.1 uncultured Clostridia bacterium | reverse complement strand
AAACCTAAAATGGTATTTTTCTTTGATGAAGCACATCTTCTTTTTGAAGATGCTCCAAAACAGCTACTCGATAAAATAGAATTAGTTGTACGTTTAATTCGTTCAAAAGGTGTAGGTGTATATTTTGTAACTCAGAACCCTATGGATGTACCGGACGACATATTGGGACAATTAGGAAACAGAATCCAGCATGCATTAAGAGCATATACACCTGCTGAAAGGAAGAAAGTTGTTACCGCAGCAGAAACATTCCGTGAAAATCCTGAATTCGATACAGTTGAAGCAATAACTGAACTTGGAACAGGTGAAGCTTTAATTTCATGCCTTGATATAAAGGGAATACCTTCCGTGGTTGAAAGAGCATTCATATTGCCACCTCAAAGTCAGTTTGGAACTATAGACGATATGCTCAGGAATCAAATAGTTGCCAGTGCTCCTGTTTATAAGAAATATTACAAAGCAATTGACAGAGAGTCTGCTTATGAAATGTTAACAGCAAAAATTGAAATAAAGCAGCAGGAAGAACTTCTTAAAATCCAAAGACAGGAAGAAGAAAAGAGACTTCTTCAGGAAGCAAAAGAAGAAGAAAAAAGACTCCAATTAGAAGCAAAAGAAGAAGAAAAAAGACTTAAGGCGGAATCTAAGGAGAGAGAAAGACAAGAAAGAGAATTAGAGAAAGCAAAGAAAAAAGCAAGCAGCAAATTAACACCTGTAGACAGGGTAGCTAATTCAGCTATGAGTGCCATAGGAAGAGAAGTTGGGCGTTCACTTATAAGGGGAATTTTAGGTTCTTTAAAAAGATAATGTATGATAAAAATAAAGGTTTTGAATATGAGGAAATTGCAAAAAAATATTTGCTAAACAACAATTATGAAATAATAGAAGAAAACTTTATCTGTAAGTTTGGTGAAATAGATATTATTGCAAATAAGGATGAGAGACTTCATTTTATTGAAGTAAAAGGACGCAAAAACACTAAGCACGGTTATCCAAGAGAGGCAGTGACTTTTGCTAAACGAAGAAGATTAATTAGTGCTGCAAAATATTATTTCATGCTGAATGGTAAGGATGATTATTTTTGTCAATTTGATGTAATAGAAATAATTTTAGAAAGTAAAGAGATAAATTATATAGAAAATGCTTTTTAGGACATTGAAATAGGATGGGGTTGCTGACATCCGGGGCATAGCAAAGGAGCTCAAATTTCTATTGATTTTATAAATAATCTATGTTATCATCATGCAATAAATCATTTTAGGAGCAACAATGAATAAAGTTATTAAAAAAGATTACACAGTTTCATTTATAACATTAGGTTGTAAAGTAAATCAGTTTGAAACAGAAGCGATGACTGAAATTTTGGAAAAGGAAGGATTTAAGGTCCTTCCAAACAATGAAGTCAGTGATATATATATAATTAACACATGTGCAGTTACTAAAGAAAGTGAAAGAAAATCAAGACAATTTATCAATAAATCAAAAAGAATAAATCCTAATGCATTGGTTGTGGCAGTAGGTTGCAGCGTGCAGCTTAATTCTGAAAAAATAAATAAAGAAACACAGGCTGACATAATTATAGGTACAAAGCATAAAGGTAATATAGGCAGTCTCATTAAGGATAAGCTTAATGATATTTATCAGAATTATGAAATAGATACATTTCAAGGGAGAGAAAGCTTCGAGGAGTTAACTATAAGCACTGTCCATGACAAAACCCGTGCTAATATAAAAATTCAAGATGGTTGCAGTCAATTTTGCTCGTACTGCATAATTCCATATGTAAGAGGACCCATAAGAAGCAGAAATCATAATGATATTGTTAATGAAGTTAAAAAGATTGCTGATAATGGATATAAAGAAATAGTTTTAAATGGAATTCATATTTCATCATACGGCAAAGATATGCAAAAAAAAGATTCACTTATAAAACTAATTGAAGATATTGATAATATCGAGGGAATTGAAAGAATAAGACTTGGTTCATTAGAGCCTAATCTCATAAATGATGATTTTATGAAAAGGTACTCAATCTTAAATAAAACCTGTGATCATTTTCATTTGTCCTTGCAAAGCGGTAGTGACAGTGTTTTAAAAAGGATGAACAGAAAGTATACAACAGCTGAATATAAGCAAAATGTGGAATTAATCAGAAAATATATGCCTGAGGCAGGAATTACAACTGACATAATTGTTGGGTTTCCTGGAGAGACAGATGAAGAATTCAACGAAACAATTGAATTTGTAAAAGACATTCAATTTTCACGAATTCATGTATTTAAATATTCCATAAGAGAAGGTACAAAGGCTGCCGGGATGACTGAACAGGTTGATGACATGATTAAGTCTCAAAGAAGCAAGGAGCTTATAGATTTAGGAGATAATATTTCTAATGAATTTATGAAAAAATTTATCGGACAAAACATTTCAGTATTGATAGAAAATGAAAAAGATGATAAATTGTATGAAGGATATACAACAAACTACTTGAAAGTTCTGTTAAAAAGTGATATAAATGTTAAAAATGAAATAATTAACGTTCGTATTAACAAAATAAGGAACGATTATTTAATGAGTGAATAATTTATGATGTGAGGTGATATAATGTGTATATTTTGTAAAATTGCAAACAAAGAAATTCCATCTCAGTTTGTATTTGAAAATGATTACTTGGTAGCTTTCAGAGACTTAGCTCCTCAAGCTCCTGTACATATATTGGCTGTACCAAAAGTTCACATATCTTCAATGAATGAAATTACAAAGGAAAACAGCAATATTATTGCGGAAATTTTTTTAGCTATAAATAAAATTGCAGAGTTAGAGGGTATTAAGGATTCAGGATACAGAGTTATAAGCAACTCAGGCGAAGATGGCTGTCAGTCGGTACAGCATTTACATTTCCATATCCTGGGTGGAAGAAAATTGTCAGAATCTTTATCATAAATTTCTTGCATTTAATTATTCTATGTTATATAAT
>CAZCTI010000184.1:0-2975 GCA_964501385.1 uncultured Clostridia bacterium | reverse complement strand
AAAATTGTTTTGGAAAATGGGTTGCCTCTCGTGGAAAGATTATTTTCTTTGATATAGTCGATACATCTATTTATAGGTTTGTTAATATCTTTGTTATATTTAGAGTTTATTATGTTCGTTACAAAATACCCCTCTTCAACAAGTCTAACATTATTGCTGACAGTTAACTTTAAATAGTTAGCCATAGATTTTGTCGCAAGCATACCATATGAATATTCATATTTACCTTCAGATTCATCCCTTAAATAAAATATCTTGCAAGCATCAGTAAAAAAAATATTATTTAACCAAGGAACTGCCTCTTTTTGCATTTTTTTATCTTGAAAAATGATTTCAGAACCGAGGGATTCAAACCTTAAAAAGCCCTCTAATTTCTCAATTTTAACAACACTGCCGTTTTCTTTATATTGTTTATAAAGCGTTACCTCTTCCTCTATTTTATCTGCAATATATTGTTTTTTTTCAATTTCTTTAGACAATTTTTCTTTTTGATTAATATAATTAGTAATTATATCATCTTCATTGCTGACATCACAAAGCTTAGCAACTTCCTTCAATGAAAACTCAGCATTACGATATTTCTTCAAAGCTCCCAGTAAACTCAAATCAGAAGCATTAAAATACCTATAACCATTAACAACATCCCTCTCGGGATGTAGCATACCTTTGTTTTCATAATAATGAAGTGTTTGATTAGATAATCCATAAAGTCTTGATAAATCACTTACTAAGATTTTCACTTTACACCTCTCGCCCAAAATATTAACTTATTATAAGTCATTAACAATAAATAAATCAATAGTGAAATCTAAATAAAATCTGTATAAACCCATTAAGGCGAAACGATTACAAAACTCATAAAATAATCAAGCCTCCATAACTGGAGGCTATAAGTATCAAATTTTCTGTCTATTAGTGTGTATTAATGTTATTTGATATATTCTGCTGCACTAGCACCAGCTATACGTCCCCATGTAAAACAATTCGAAAGAGTAAAACCCATATATGAACTATTTGCAGATGTTTCCCCTGCTGTAAACAATCCGGGAATTACACTTCCATCTGCTCTTAGAACTTCAGCTTTTTCATTTCTGAGTATACCGCCATAAGTTATAATATGGCCTGGTACTACTGATGCAGCGTAATATGGTGGTGTCATGATTGAATCTAATTGATCTCTGTTAAATTCATCGTCATTACCTTCAGCTACTCCTTCATTCCACTTTACAACAGTCTCACTTAAAGCTATCGGATCAACTTCCATTAATTTCGCCAACTCTTCAATTGAGTCTGCTTTTAAAAATTCCATTTTCATACCACGCACTGCACCTGATTTATCAATTCCATGCTGATCTGTTATAGCCCATATATAAGGTATTTCATCCTTATGCATTTGGTCTAATATTGGTTGAGCAATATCTTGATTCATAAATCCGCCACTCTTCTCATCAACAAATCGTTTCCCCTCTTTGCCTACAAAAATTACATTAGGTGCGGCAATATATTTGCTGATATTGGCAGTGTTTGTATTACCACCTTTATTTGCCAGTAAATCATAATCCTTAAATACCAGCATCATATGGATAGAATTTGATATGGCTGCACCGTGTTTCGAAGCCATAATTATACCGTCTCCTGTTGATGCAGGATGACCTAAGCCATATATGCCTTCATATGTAGGATTAAGCGCAGCTGCCAATTCAGCATTAGCTGCATATCCCCCTGTTGCTATTACAATAGCTTTGGCTTTTATATAATAGTCGCTGCCATCTTTATCGGCAATCGCCCCTAATATATTTCCATCAATATCACTAATCAAATCTTTAGCCGGTGTTTCCAACATCACTTCAACTTTTCGGTCTTCAAGTGCTTTAGTAAATGGTTCTTTCATTGCAATTCCGCCACCATCAACCATATGCATCATTTGCAATGGACCGTATCCAACAACAATTTCATCTTTAAACTTAATATTTATATTATTCTGCAGCCAATTGATAGTTTCGCCACTACTATCAGCTGTTATTCTTGCCAGTTTAGGATCCAATCTGTAATGAGCGTTATTCATCAGTAAATCATAAAGTTCTTCCTCTGTATGTTTTACTTCCAACTTTTTCGCTATATCGCTATTGCTTCCTCCGATTAACCCTTGCGAAATAAATGTAGTTCCACCAATAACCGGCATTTTTTCAATTAACAAAATATTTTCCGTACCATTGTCTGCTGCTTCTACAGCAGCAGATAAACCTGCTCCACCGGCACCTATAACTAATAAGTTGACCTCTTTATCCCACTTTATAGAATCCTCTGCAGTGCTTTCAGTAATGTTTTCTGTAGTATTTTCTGCTTGATTGTTATTTTGGTTTTGTGCTGCGGGCTGGCTTGTAGAACAACCAGTTGCAATTGTAAAAATCATTGTAATAGCTAATATTAATGATATTAATCTTTTCATAAACTCCTCCGATTTTTAAATTTAATATCTCATGTCAAATTGTCAAAAACATCCCTTGTTAAATAAGTATTTAACACAATTATTTAACAGCATTTCGTATTTAATCACCCCTTATATTTATTTTTAACTGTATAAAAAGTATACTCTATCAAACGTTTGAGGGTTCAAGCATAATTATATGAATTTTTTAATAAAAAAAAGACCAATCCAATTGCTTGGAATGATCGATTTTGAGATTTTTGAGAAGGAATTTTCTTTAGACTAAATGTCATAAAGTATTAAGAATCATTAGAACCAACATATCACAACAGTATTGAAATAAAAAAAACATCACTATGGACGGGAACGGGAGCAATAAAAAAAGGCCAAAAAATCTAAAGCTAATATAGACCATAATATAAATATTTACAAGTTAAATTTAATAATTCCATTAATTTTACAATATGTCACAAAACAGTTATTTTGTAATATTATAAGGCAGAAAAGCACTTGAATTGCAAAAATAAAATTAAGATTTCTATAATAT
>CAZCTI010000183.1:0-2982 GCA_964501385.1 uncultured Clostridia bacterium | reverse complement strand
AAAAACAATAATCATGGAGGGGAAAATTGCTAAATTTTTTAAGAAAAGAAGGAATCAATGAAAATCTTATAAATGAAATTGAAAAATATAAGAATTTTTATAATGTAAAATCAAATTTGGAATACAGAATACCCACACCAAAATACAACTACTATGGCAATGAAGTATGGGAACAAGCAATAACAGCCCTTATTTGCGGAGAGAATTTGCTATTGGTAGGCTCAAAGGCTACTGGTAAAAATGTATTGGCAGAAAATTTATCAGCAGCATTTGGAAGACCAAAATGGGATATTTCATTTCATGTAAACACAGATGCCACATCATTAATTGGAACAGATACATTTGAAAACGGTCAGGTTGTATTCAGAAACGGTCCCATATACGAATGTGCTAAATGGGGCGGATTTGGCGTGTTAGATGAAATTAACATGGCAAAAAATGATTCAGTGGCAGTATTGCATGCAACATTAGACTACAGAAGAATAATTGATGTACCCGGTTATGACAAAATATCAATAGACGATGCAAGCCGTTTTATTGCAACCATGAATTATGGATATGCAGGCACAAGAGAATTAAATGAAGCTTTAACTTCTCGTTTCATGGTAATAAATATGCCTAATATTTCATCAAAGAATTTAACAAAATTATTGCAAAAAGAATTCCCGAAATTAAGAGAAGGATATGTTGAGCAATTTGCAGGTCTGTTTAAGGATTTACAATTAAAAAGCGAGAATTCAGAAATTTCGACAAAGTCAGTTGATTTAAGAGGACTTTTAGCTTCTATTAATTTAATGAATAAGGGCCTCTCTCCAATTAAAGCTTTACAGATGGGAATTGCAAATAAATCGTTTGATGATTTTGAGCGTACATTGGTAGAAGATGTAATACGTCTTAGAATATCGGATAATTTGGGAAAAGATGAAATTTTTAGGGATTAACAATGCAAAATACAACTGAACAAAACAAAAGAGCGCTTAATATTATTTGGAATGCTTCAGATGATTATTCCATAGACCCGGAGCAAAAGGTTTATGATGAAAATGGTGAAGCGGAACTTTATTTGAATTATGTAATAGGAGCAGTTCATAAATATTGTGATTATCCTCTTCTTAACAGTTTCTTTAAGTTTCTTAAAACAGACAAAGAACACGAATTTTATGAAAAACTATTCTGGATTGGTTTAGAACATTACGCATTTAATAAAGGCAAAATTGAAAGACCTGTTTTAATAAACCTGCGTAAAAATTATGCAAAAAAAGTTTTAAAAGGTGAAACGGAAATTTTTGACGACAATTTATTAAATACGATAAAAGATGCTCATTTTAGGAGGGTACTTAATGAGCCTTTTGAAATATCCGGAAATGCCCTTAATATTTTAAATAGTATTGAATTTGATGATGCATTAAATACAGAAGAAATAATTTTTAAAATGAATGAAATTATCAAAACATATTTTAGATTTAATTACGGAGGGTATGAAACAGATAATAAGAGTTCAAAGAAATATAAAGGTGAATTACAAAAACAAACTGAGTATGGAGAAGAGAAATTAAGCGATGCGGAATTAGAAACCATTAACAACTTATATTTAGATTCCGCCGAAACATCTAGGCAAGTTTATTTTGAGGAATTAAAACAAAAGGATAAAAAAACCGTTCAAAAAGTTTCTATAGAAAAAAGGGATGATTCAGAAAGACAGTATATCCGCAAATATTTTGGTTCTTCAATTTTCTCTGAACAAAAAACTCTTTTAATAGAAAAAAGCCTTTGTATAGGGAACCACAAAAATACTCATTTGCATTTTACCAGGGGAGAATTTGATACTGAATTTGGAAATGATGTTAATGCAATTTATTATAATAAATCATTGAAAGAGCAAAGAGACATTAATTTAGAGCATTATAACTCCAATTATATAAAATATAAAAACAGTATTTATAAACTTACAAATAAAATAAGAAATACAATGTTAGCTTATTTTGAATCATATACAGGCAAGTCTGAAGCAGGAAAATTAAATGCACCAAAAATTTGGAGAAATATATATATAAATGATAACAAAGTATTTACAAAAGTATTTAATAATGATATAGGTAATATTTCTGTTGATATTTTACTTGATGCATCGGCATCTCAGCATGAAAGACAGGAGATAATTGCAGCAGAAGGCTATATTATTGCAGAAAGCTTCACCCAATGCCAAATTCCTGTAAGAGTTTATTCGTTTAGCAGCTTAAGAAACTATACTGTAATAAATTTGTACCGTGATTATAATGAAACAGATAAAAATAAAGAAATATTCAATTATAAAACTACAGGTTGTAACCGTGACGGATTAGCTATACGTACAGCATTATATATGATGGAAAGCAGCAATTACTACAATAAAATCCTCATAGTGCTTTCAGACTGCAAGCCTAATGATACTCAATGCATTCCCGACACAGGAATAAAGCAGGAACAAACAAAGTACGCCGGCGCTACAGGCATAATCGACACTGCCTTTGAAGTAAAAAAAGGCATAAACAACGGTAATTCAATCCTTTGTGTTTTCACAGGCGAAGACGAGGATATAAAAACAGCAAAAAAAATATACGGACACAACTTTGCCCGTATATATTACCCCGAACGTTTTGCTGAAATCGTAGGGGTCCTAATGCAAAACCAACTTAAAAACCTCTAAGAACTCCGGGGACGGACCTTGAAATTCTAAATGGAATTTCAAGGTCCGTCCCCGGAATGCTGTTATCTTCCTACTAAGGCATTTTGTTTTCTTTTTTCGAAGAAGTCTTTTGCAACTTGGGGGAACAAGGCGTAGGATAAAATGTCTTGTTCAGATTCAGTCAAGTATCCTATTTCTTGCTTAAACTTTTCATAGCCGTCAGCTAAAAGGTCTGCAGGGCGTACAGTTATTACTTCTTCATCGCCTATAATAAGTTTTTTAATTTCATCTGATATGGGAGCTGCAGGTCTTCCATA
>CAZCTI010000182.1:0-3009 GCA_964501385.1 uncultured Clostridia bacterium | reverse complement strand
AAGTGTATTCACCATCCGAATTCAATAATTCGGGGATGGTATACTCAGTCACGCCGCTATCTGAAATTATTCGGATCTCTTGACCTTTCTTGTGATAAGTGATGATGACATGTGAGAAATTATCCTCTTCCGGTTCTTCCCAAGTAAGGGTTATCTTGTTGGGGCCTGGCGTAGCCTTTAACTCTTTCACCGGAGCTACAGAGGTGAAATATTTTCGTGCCTGTCTTACCAACAGGTTTATTTTCTCCTTGTCTTCGGTGATTTCCACAACGGCAGTACGACTTTTCACCATCAGATTTTCCCCTACTTTAATTGAAATGGTATTGCCGCTTGCGGAGACGCTGCACCATTCGCTCTCCTCGGATGTGACGGTTGCTGTGAGATTCCCGGTCAGATTGACCGCCTGGACTGAATACTCTCCGGCTTTGCTGTCGAAATTAACATTCGTTTCAGATAAGCCGAAATAGCTCCCTTCGTGGTATGTTATTTCCTCCTCACAGGCAAAGAGCAATAGGGAGATAAGCAGTGTATATGTTATTTTTTTCATACGACTAAAATTATTTATTTTCAAATCCCGATATTCCTAGTCCAGTCGTGTAAGTGTTTCGAAGACGGTGGTCCACTTTGTGTCACTTGGGCGACGATATCTGTAGTTGAGGGTAAACTCCTTCTCCTCCGGATCGTAATGACAATCATCCAACTGTTCTACCTGGATAAATCTATACGGTTTTACACGTACACTGTTATCCTCATTGATCACCAGTATTATCGCCGTATTATTGATGGCCTCAAGCGTGGTGGAGGTGGTCAGGTTTTCAGGGAATAAACGTACCTGATTGTGTGCGATCGGAGATATGATTTTATTAGTAGTAATATTTGAAATATAACTTCCCTCGGGTAACTTTGTACCCCTCATCTTATAGGTTCTGGAGGTGGTAGAAGAATAGTTGTTAACCAGTTGAATCTGGTACAATACAAAATCTTTCTCCTCATTCACCTCTACATTGCCGGTTGACTTGATCCTGACCGGTATCATATAGACCGTGTCGGGTGATAATCCGTTGACATCCACTTCGATGGGGAGAGCAGTGGCGGCAGAGAGTTCCCCCGCCTTGATACGTGCCTCGAAAGAGGGGAAGAGATAACGGTCAGCCGATAGCAATTGAGCATACTTGTTTAAATCATTGCCATAATTGCGGTAATTGTAACGCTCCAACGCTTCATAGTCCATCTCCAGTGTTACAGAGAGATCTTCAGTGAAAGGCATGGAGCCACCGCTTCCCACTGTAATATAGCCGGTGGTCACCGAATCGTTCATCGCATGAGGGTAGTCGAAGATGTTGTTATCTCCGCTTTTCAGGTAAACGATCTTCTTGTAATGTTCCTCCTCCATCAGGTTCATCTCACAGGAGATAAATGGCAACAGTACTATTCCCATCAATAAATAACCAAATATAGATTTCATTATTTTCATATGATTAATTTTTTTTCAAATCAATTTTCCCATCCCGGATTCTGATCCAATGTAGGTACTCTTTTTATCTCCTGCCTGTCAATCGGAAGCAGCACCATCTTATCTTTGAAGACACGGTTTCTTACCGTCCTGTAATTGCAGATTACACGGTTGTAATACCCATCTTTTTCTCGTCTTTCGGTATCCATCCCCATGATGGGTTTTGATTCCTCTTCTTTGACGATCCCCCAGCGGCGTACATCATGATAACGCAACCCTTCGTGTAGGAATTCGATCATCCGCTCGGTCTTCAACGCTTCAAAGAAATTTTCGGGCGTGCTGACCTCTTCATCGGTCAGACCGGGAAGGCCGGCTCTATGGCGTACTTGGTTGAAGGCGCTCCTGATCTCATTCAAATCCCTGGAGAGGGTGTAGACCTCATCCTGATCCTGAAGCGAAACGGTATGGGTTTCTGTCAAGTTGTTCAAACTCTCCGCATACATCAGCAGGATATCGGCATAGCGTACAATCGGAAATGATTTCGACAGGACTGCTGCATTGGCTCCGCTCCATGCATCATCAGGGTGGATATACTTTTTCAGCACATAGCCGGTAATAGGATAGTTGCGGATATCACCCGAAGTGGCGGCACTCCTACCGGAGTTTTGATCCAACCCGTAAAAAGCTTGCTGCATGAATTTTCCGTTCTCGGTGGTTGAGTTCATGGGCCAGAGACAGCCGCTAAAGCCTATACTGGCGTAAAAACGGGCTTCTCTGTTGATGTACATACTGCTTACATTGGGACGGATAGTGTATCCCGAGAATGAGCGGTCGGTGGTGGTGAAACCTTCTTCGGTATAAGGATAATCATCACTCGAATTGTTGATATCCATTCCATCTGCCATCTTATAGGCATCAATAATCTTCTGGGGAACACAGTAACAATTCCACCCGCCAAACTGAGCCGGGAATGATAAGTTGGTAGCACTTCTCACTCTGCCGGAGTTCTTGCCGAAAACATACTCTTTGTTTTTAAAACCTAATGCTTCACCATTAAACATGTCGGCATAAGAACGATAAGGATCTATTTCGGCCGCACCGTCGGGCCAAGGCTTGTAATAGTCAGGATCGTGGGTAATACCTTGCGGCAATTCGGGTGTGTCGAAACTGGCCTCTACGGTATGTAGGGAGTAATTCATATTCATTACCCGCTTGCATGCGGCAGCAGCGATTGCCCATTTTTTCTCGTCATAGGTTTGGGATACATAATGTACCTTATCGGATTGACGGAGAAAGTCTGAAAAATAGGTCCGGGAAGCCTGTCCACCGTTATAGAGCGGGCTGGCTGCATATACCCTCACCCTTGCAATCAATCCGTAGGCGGCTCCCTTTGTGGGGCGACCAAACACGTTGATTGGCACAGTAGGAGGTATGTAGGTGGCAGCAGTCTCCAGTTCATTACAGATATATTCTACACTCTCATCGAATGTGGAGCGGTACTTCTGGTAGGATTCCGGTCCTAAGCTGGTTTCATACACCTCATCTCCGGCAATCAG
>CAZCTI010000181.1:0-3026 GCA_964501385.1 uncultured Clostridia bacterium | reverse complement strand
TTTCTAAATATTCATCGTATGTCATTGCCATATCAATCATTCCGCCTTCTGTAAGCTCGATGATTCTGTTGGCTGTTGTTTGTATAAACTGATGGTCATGAGAAGAAAATAAAATTATTTCTTTAAAAGCCATCAATCCGTTGTTTAAGGCAGTTATACTTTCAAGGTCCAAATGGTTTGTAGGCTGGTCAAGTATCAATGCATTAGAGCCTGAAAGCATCATTCTTGAAAGCATGCATCTCACTCTTTCCCCTCCTGACAATACATTGGCAGGTTTTAAAGCATCATCTCCTGAAAATAACATCCTTCCCAAAAATCCTCTTAAGAAGCTTTCTGACTGGTCTTCTGAATACTGTCTCATCCAATCTACCAAATTTAAATTAACATCATCAAAAAATTCGGAGTTGTCCTTAGGAAAATATGATTTGGTAATTGTTTGACCCCATTTGACAGTGCCTGTATCCGGTTCTATTTCACCAATTAAAATTTTAAACAAAGTAGTTTGAGCTAATTCATTTTCACCTACAAATGCTATTTTGTCATCTTTGTTTACCCTAAAGGAAATACCTTTTAAAATATCTATACCATCAATTGATTTTGATAACCCTTCAACTGTAAGAATTTCATTTCCTACCTCCCGGTCAGGGGTGAATTTTACAAAAGGATATCTTCTTGAAGATGATGGCATTTCTTCTACTTCCAACTTTTCCAAAAGCTTTCTTCTTGATGTTGCTTGTTTTGATTTTGATTTATTGGCAGAGAATCGTTGAATAAAGTTTTGTAAATCCTTTATTTTATCTTCTCTTTTTCTGTTTTGATCCCTCATTAACTGTTGCATAAGCTGACTTGACTCATACCAGAAATCATAATTCCCAACATACATTTTGATTTTTTTGTAATCAATATCTACAATATGTGTACATACTGTATTTAAGAAATGTCTGTCGTGAGATACAACAATTACAAGTCCTTCAAAATCAAGCATAAAATCTTCTAACCAACTTACTGACTCTATGTCTAAGTTGTTGGTAGGTTCATCCAAAAGAATTATTCCCGGACGTCCAAAAAGAGCTTGTGCCAGCATTACTTTAACCTTGTCACCGCCGTTTAAATCTCTCATATATGAATAATGCAGTTCAGAGCCTATTCCCAATCCTTGCAGCAGCTTTTCCACCTCTGTTTCGGCATCCCAGCCGTTCATTTCGGCAAATTCTCCTTCAAGAACCGAAGCCTTTACTCCATCCTCGTCTGTAAAGTCTTCCTTTGCATACAATGCATCTTTTTCCTTCATTATTTCATACAGTCTTTTATTTCCCATTATAACTGTTTCCATGACGGAATAATCATCAAATTTAAAATGGTCCTGCTGCAACACCGACATACGGACATTTGAAGGTATTGCAATTTCTCCGGTTGAATGTTCTATTTCTCCGGATAATATTTTCAGAAATGTTGATTTTCCTGCACCATTTGCTCCAATAACTCCATAGCAGTTACCCGGAACAAATTTTAAATTTACATCGTTAAAAAGTTTGCTTCCTCCAAATTGGAGGCTTAAATTTGTTACTGTTATCATTTAATCATCCTTACTTATATATTAATATTAACTATTCGTTTTCAACCTTTAAAGAATACCATAGCAAAACAAATAATGCAAGAAAAAAAAGCCTTTCGGCTCATACAAAATTGTCATCCTGACCGTAGCGAAGCATCTCAGGTTTTAAAGAATGAGATTCTTCACTATGTTCAGAATGACGCTGCACGTTGCTATTCATTGCAATGAATTATTTCTTGTTCAAAAAGCTTGGTATTGTGAAATCGAATGGATTTTCTTTTTCTTTTTTCTCTTCTTTTCCGGTTTTATCTGTTCCGTCCGGTTTTTTATTAGGTCCGTTTTCTCCGAAGCCTGTGGCAATAACAGTAATTTTAACTGCATCCCCAACAGATTCATCAATATTTGCTCCAAATATAATATTTGCTTCCGGATCAGCTGCTTCCTCGATAAGTTTAGCTGCCTCGTTGATTTCGTGAATTCCCATGCTTAGTCCGCCGGTAACATTAATTAATACGCCTCTTGCCCCATTGATTGATGTTTCCAAAAGTGGGCTCTGTATTGCTTGTTTTACAGCGTTCAATGCTCTGTTTTCCCCCGATGCCTGACCTATACCCATGTGAGCAAGACCTTGTCCGGACATTATTGTTTCTACATCCGCAAAGTCGAGATTCATAATTGCCGGAATTGCAATCAAATCGGATATGCCTTGTATACCCTGTCTCAACACATCGTCTGCAAGAGAAAACGCCTCAAGCATTGATGTTTTTTTATCTGTGATCTCCAGAAGCTTATCATTAGGAATTACAACTAAAGTATCAATGTTCTCTTTTAGTTTCTTAAGCCCTATTTCAGCATTTCTCATTCTGTTTCTTCCTTCAAACATAAAAGGCTTTGTTACAACTGCAACTGTAAGAATTCCCATAGACCTTGCAATATTGGCAATGTATGGAGCAGCTCCCGTTCCTGTTCCGCCTCCCATGCCTGCAGTTATGAAGACCATATCTGCACCTTCTACCAATTCTGCTATATCCTGCTTATTTTCCTCTGCTGCTTTTTCGCCTATTTCAGGTTTAGAGCCTGCACCTAATCCGTTTGTTAATTTTTCACCTATTTGAAACTTAATTTCTGACTTGGAATTGCTTAGTGCCTGCTTGTCCGTGTTTACGCTTATAAAAGTAACACCTCTTACCCCTGCATCAATCATTCTGTTTACTGCATTGTTTCCCCCGCCGCCAACACCTAATACCTTAATATTTGCAAGTCTTTCCGATGGTTCTTCAAATTGGAACATATATAGACCCTCCTATAAAAGAGAAATTTTTACATACTTAGATTATTGCTTGACACCGATACAATAAATTCATAAAATCATATAAAACCGGAAAGTTTTATTAAATTTCGAATTTATTATATCATAAATTTAATAATGTTCATACATATTTTTTTTAATGCCCTAACCCCATTTTTCTGA
>CAZCTI010000180.1:0-3049 GCA_964501385.1 uncultured Clostridia bacterium | reverse complement strand
TTTTTATTACTTAAAGGTTTGTTTTCAGATTCAGTAGGTGCAAGTGCAAATACCATAACCACAGAAAATAGTATTCCTAAAATTAAGATTGTTCTTCCATATTCCACAATATAAGTACTGCTTATGGCTGATATAATAAATAAACAAAAGGATAAAACGATACACTCTATATGAGTCTTGGCATGATATCCTCCGGCATAACTCCTGAGTCCTGAGAAATAAACAATAAATACTATAAGTTCAACCTGTTTTTTTAAAATATATGCTGTAATAGAAATAATGATAAAATTTATAAACAAAGATATCAATACTTCAATGCTATATGCGTATATTTCTTTTTCATTGTCTGAAGAATTGAGCCTAATCACAATTTCTTCAGACAATATAGCTGAAAGTTTATTTATCATCTTCCAGCAAGCATTGAGGAACTTTTGGTTGATTAACAAAGAATAAGCATGTTGGCCTCATGGTTGTTTGAGCGGTTGCTACCAGTAGCATTGTGATACATGATAAAAAAGAATAATATTTTTTAATTTAAATTCCCCCCTTCATATTTAATAACATAATATGATAAAAATACTTAATTTTCAATGTTTTTTTCTTAAAATGCCTAATCGGTTGTTTTCATTGTCCTAACGGAAGTTTTTACCCAAATAAAAGAGCTGATGAATTCAATCAATCAGCCTCAAAATTTTCACTATAATCTTTTATTTATTTTGCAATTGCATTTTTATAAGTTTTACCATTTAACATTTCCACATCTATTTTAAACTTATAATTATCATAAACAACACTCATAAAGCCATTATACCTTTCAGCAATACTCTTAATACTCTTTAATCCATACCCATGTTTAGTTTTATCTTTTTTAATTGTAATTATTTTTTCCCCTTCAGTTAATAATTCTCCTTTATAAGGATTTTCTGATTTAATTATTAAATAATCTCCTGCTATTCCAATAAATAACTCCACTATTTTTGTATCACAATTTTGTAATGCTTCTACAGCATTGTTCATAATATTATTTAAAATTCTGCAAATGTCTTCTTTATCTATATATATTTCTTCATGATTGATGTTGCTTATTATCTCAACATGTACATTTTTTTGCTTTGCTTCTTTTATTTTTAAATTCAAAAAATGCGTTATAATATTTTCATTATCTATTTGAGGGATAAGTTTTACATCCATTTCCTTAAGTTTCTTTTCTATAAGTAATCTTATTTTATCTTTTTGATTTAATTCATTATAACCGTGTATTAGTGCCAGCTCGCCTCTCATATCGTGTCTTAAAATCCTAATTTCTTCTAAAGCGGAATTCACGTCAGCTAAATATACTCTTTCTGACTTAATTCGCTGTAACTCCATTTCATTTTTGTGCTTTTCTTCAATGTCTCTAAAAATTTGGTCCATTAAGGTTATAGAGTTAATCGATAATAATGAAACACATAATGTTAATATTAATATACTTTTACTTATGCTTTCATTGGTAACATCAATATTCCCATACATCCATGCAAGAATAATCATAATAATTACAGTCAAGAGTAATATAGTGCCAACAAGAATATTATATTTGTTATTAAAAAACAATATTTTATCTTTGTCAAATCTTTTCTTAATTAACACATAAAAATAAATAAGAAGTGTTTGTGATATGACCATTACTTCAAGTCTAACATAGTTTTGTTCCTGAATAACATTTAAATCAACGCCACCTGCAGTTGCAATCAATAATGCTGCCAGAATTTCAAGTGTAGCAATAATCACAAAAACAAAAAATAACATTGCAGCTTTTGAAAAAATATTACCCTTAAACAATACTGCTATTGTAATGAAAATAATAAAATAGAAAGTTGAATATAATATAGGATTTGAATATATTTGAGATTGATAATTTAATGAAATTAGTATTAATGTCATTATAACTATTGTAATTTCAACGCTATACCTGTATAACAGCCATCTGTTATATAACAAATCAAAAATTTTGTATATAATATAGATCTGAAGGAAATTAACTGAAGATTCTATTATAATCCATGTGTTCAATTTTATCACCTCGCTTTTTTTGATTAAATAATTTTACTAATTCTGCAAGACAACGTCTGCTGGCTTCTTCCGTTTCATCGTTCAAAAAAAATATTGTATTCTTATTTATTACACGTATATTATTCAAATTTACCAAACAGGACTTACACGACTTCCTAAAACATCCACTATGAAATAGCTCATTTTCTAAACTTTCAAGAGTCTTGACCACTATTATTTCATTTTTATCAAGAGTATAAATGTGTAGCTTCCTATCACTCTTTTTTCTAACTATATGTGTTATATCGCTTAAAGGAATACGATTAATTATGCCATCTGTATCTTTTACATCAAGAAAACTAATACTTTTTTTAAAATCATCCATGCATTTTAACAACTCCATCTCCAATACATCACAATTAATTGGCTTTAATAAGTAATTTTTTGCTTTCACCTGATATGATTCATAAGCATACTCTTTATGTGAAGTTAAATAAAAAATTATTGGTTTATCACTTAACTCTCTTATTAAAAGACCTGTTTCTATTCCATTCGTTTCAGGCATTTCCATATCTAAAAATACAATATCAAACGTTTTCTTTTTAAAAGCTTGTACAAGTAATAAGCCTGATGTATAAGTGCTGATTTTGCAATCTATATTATTTTTCACCATAACAACACTTATCATTTCCTTAACTATTTCACAATATTCACTTGAATCATCACAAACAGCAATATTAACCATATTTACACATCCTGTAAATTTCTTTTTATATATGTTTATTTTACCATAATAAACATATTTTTCAACATAAATAAATTGGTACGAAAAATTAGGAACGGTTGTTTTTGATTGAATAAATCAAAGACAACCGTCCCCATTTATCTATTGTCATTCTCGCTCAGGATGACAACTACACTAATTCAATTATCGCCATTTCTGCTCCATCGCCTCTGCGTGGTCCCAATTTTAGAATTCTGGTGTATCCACCGTTTCTATCCTTGTATTTAGGAGCAA
>CAZCTI010000179.1:0-3079 GCA_964501385.1 uncultured Clostridia bacterium | reverse complement strand
TCATAAGTTGCTTTTACAGAGTTTAAGGATGGTCTAAGTATTGGATTGGTAACTGAACTTTCTACCTTTTCACCAAATAGGTAAATCTGCATGTTCATCTTTCTGATACTTTCTACATATTGTTCTCCAGTCATTAAAGCCATTATAATATCCTCCAAAATTATTTTATTAGATACTTACTATAATGCAATCATCGTGCCAATAAAGTAATTTTGTACAAATAAAAAATATTTGTCCAATTATCAATAAAATTAAATGATAAAAATGTAACATAATCTTTGTTTAATTAAAAAAACTCAAGCTATCGTTGCAATATTACAACAGATATTTGAGTTCTTGCTAATTTAAGCTTAAAAGTCCAGTTGCATTTTCGCAACGTTGTTGCAATATTACAACCGCACTTATTTTTTAATATTTTTGTTCATATGGGAAACATTTGCAATGTATAATATTTTACAAATATTTTTGCCTTTTTCTTACAAAAGTTGATGGGTCAATACCTAATTCTTTTGCCGCTCCTCTAACATTTTTGTGACGTTCATATGCTTTGAATATCATGTCTTTTTCAAGACATTCTAATGCATCGGAAAGCTTTGTATGAATGACATTCTCATGGTGCATATCCACAGCTTCTGAAATGTGACTTGGCAAATCAGATACCTGAATCACATCTCCTATAGTTGTAATAATAATTCTTTCTACCAAGTTTCGTAGTTCTCTCACATTACCCGGCCAGCAATACTCATACAAATATCTTAACACATCCTTGGAAAGAGTTTTTTCCACCCCGTATTTTTCATTAAAAATATTCATGAAATATTCGACTGTAGGGATTATACTGCTTCTTCTTTTTCTTAAGGGCAGAACTCTAAGCGGAACAACATTTAATCTGTAAAATAAATCTTCTCTAAATTCTCCTCTTTCAACCATTTCTTGAAGATTTCTATTAGTTGCAGCTATAATTCGCACATCAACCTTAATTGTTTTGTTGCTTCCAACCTTTTCTATTTCTCCATCCTGAAGCACACGCAAAAGTTTTACCTGCATTGACAAAGGCAGTTCTCCTATTTCATCCAAAAGCAAGGTTCCATTGTTTGCAGCTTCAAATGTACCGATTTTCCCACCCTTGGCTGCACCTGTAAATGCACCGTCAGCATATCCGAAAAATTCAGATTCAATTAAACTTTCAGGAATTGCACCACAATTAATTTTTATAAAAGGTTTATCATTTCTAAGGCTGTTATTATAAATATACTTTGCCAAAACTTCCTTTCCGGCACCTGTTTCACCGTAAATTATAACTGTAGTATCAACCTGAGCCACCCGTTTTGCTAACAGCAGCATATTAAGCATTTCTTCATCTTCGGCCACTATAAAATCATTGCCTGCAATTTGCTTTTTCAGTTCTTCAATCAAACTTTTATACTTTATATTTTCTGTCTTACTTTCATTATACTTTTCTCTTAATTTTTCTAACTCTGTAATATCTCTTACATTAGTAACAACCATTTGTATTTTGCCGTTTGTATCATAAAATGGTGTTCCGGTTACCAATGCATTTTTCCCTGTATTAAATTTTTGACTAATTGTTACAGGCTGCTTCAACTCTAATACTTTCAAGGTTGCGGATTTAGAAATTATTCCATTTTTAACAAGGTCCTGCATATATTGCCCTATTACCTGATCCCTTGTAAGACCTGTAATTCTTTCATAACTATTATTAATCATGATGGTTTTGGCTTGTCCGTCAGTAATATATATTCCGTCATATGATGTTTGTATTATTGCTTCCAACATTTTTAAACTGCTTATACTTTGTAATGTATCAATCATCCTATGCACCTCAACTAAGAATCATACTTTCCTTTCACATTTAAAATTAATAATATTTCTCTATATATATTATATCAATAAACCTATCATGTCAATAAAACAAGGTGGCACAATTTATGCATGTTAAATATTAGATAATAGATTGGAGTTGATATAAATTGAGTAAAGTAAAAATTATTACAAAAGAACAAGCAGCGGATTTAATTATGGACAATTCATCAGTGTGTGTTAACGGTTTTGTTATGGTTAATGCTGCAGAAGAATTGTTTGTGGCTGTGGAGAACAGATTTTTAAAAACAGGTCATCCAAAAAATTTGAAATTGATGTATACAGGAAGCGTTGGGGATGGGGAAGAAAGAGGAATCAATCATTTTGCTCACGAAGGTCTTATTAGAGAAACATTTGGTGCCCACTACGGTACCATAAGAAAGTTAAGCCCACTTATTCTGCAAAATAAAATAAAAGCATACAACATTCCCCAAGGGGTAATCATTCAACTTTATAGAGCCTTAGGAGCAAATCTGCCCGGAATTATTACTCATGTAGGGTTAGAAACATTTATAGACCCAAAATATGAGGGGGGTAGATTAAATTCCGTTTCAAATGAAGATTATGTAAAAAGAATAGAGATAGACGGACAAGATTATCTTTATTACAAAAATCCCGGTAAAATTAACTATGCATTATTAAGAGGGACTGAAGCAGATGAAAATGGAAATATCAGCTTCAAAAATGAAGGTTTGCGATTAGACAGCCTTACCATTGCCATAGCATGCAAAAATTCAGGTGGAAAAGTAATCGTTCAAGTTGAAAAGATGGTTAAAAACGGAGAAATCAATCCAAAAGATGTTGTGCTTCCAAATATTTTGGTTGATTATGCAGTTGTTTGCTCAGATAAAAAATACCATATGCAGACGGGAGGTACGTATTTCAACGAAGATTTTTTACTTAATAAAACTGTAGAAAAGAATATTGATAAACATGGAAAATTAGATATAAGGAAAATAATTGCAAGACGATGTGCAATGTTTCTTAACAAAGATATACGGGTTTTAAATTTTGGAATCGGTATACCTGAAATGGTTTCTCAAATTCTTGATGAAGAACAAATTGCACAAAACTTCGTCACAACCATCGAATCGGGAATTATTGGCGGTATAGCACAAAAAGGGTTGGATTTTGGCGTTGCAAAATACCCGGAGGCTATAATTGATGCAACTTATCAATTTGATTTCTATGACGGTGG
>CAZCTI010000178.1:0-3124 GCA_964501385.1 uncultured Clostridia bacterium | reverse complement strand
AAACCCTACTTTTTCTTATCCTAGCTACATTTCGTCATCAGAATTCATTTCTACATGTGGTGTATTAGTCAATTAAGTAGTGTTTTAATTATTCTACGATAATTTTACGATATTATCAATGAATTTTATATATAAGCCAACCGGACAATTCTTGTGGTTCAAGAATTAAATCTCCAAATTCTAATATTTATCGTATCAAAATTATAAACAGCAAAACCTTCAAATGAGTATTTGAAGGTTCTGTTCATTACAATTTATATTCTTCTTAAGATTTTTCCATAGAGATGTGGCCCGTGCCATAATAAAATTAATAAAACCACTATTTAGAAGATTCCTTGTGATAATGAAATCATCCTCTTTTATTCGATTTTTTCAAATATATATGTCTGGCTTGCGTCTGATGCCTCTGTCCACAGTATGATTTTAGTACCATTTGCTATTTTTCCAGCCGATATGCCTAAATAAAATCCTTTACTATCCATGATTCTATATACCCCATCAGCCTGCTCTGTTATGGTAAATGTTATTTCACTATTGTCGGTTACTGTACCAGATTGTGTGAGCACTGCTCCCTTTGTTCCGCTGCTTTTTAGCCATTTGTCGGCATGAACACTCTGAATGGTATATTGGTTATCCTTCACTTTGGTAATCTTAAATTTTTGATTACTAGTATTGTTGTTCTTATGAATAAGTATATTTGCACCATCTTCCTTGCTTGAACCGGTCACATCAATTACGAAGTCTGGATTTTTTGCAGATTTTATAAAGTAAGTACCACTGTCTTCTAACTTATCGCTCTTTGGATCAGATATATCTGATTTTGGCCTATCAGTAGGAAAAAACGTAAATTCAGCACTTGCTGGTGCGTCTATACTTGCTTGCGGTGATAACAAAAGAGGTGTCCCATCATTTACAACCCCTGAAGCTGATAGTACAAGCCCTGTATCATTGGATGGCCGTAGACTATACCTGTTGTTACTAAAGAACCCGCCATTATTTTCAAAATATACATTCCAAAGATATGGGTCGTTTAACGTTTTCGCCCTTACCCCTTTAGCTGGTGTACCTTCTATCCCTAAATATTTTCCGTCTTCTGTTTTTAAAGTGATTTGATTATTTCCTTTGTTCTCTGCGTAAAATTTATTTCCATTTCTAAGCTCCGCATTTCCTTGTGCATCTATTTCTATACTTACCACATTATTCACATGGTCGTATAAAAGATTATACCAACCATCCTTAGATATTAATGGAATATTAGGGTTTGAAATGTATGTTACAGGAGCAGAACCTGCCCCACTAGGTATATTGTATTCTTGTATAGTAGTATTAGGACTATAAATTTCTGGTTTTGGTCCACCTATCTTAGCAGCTATGTCAGCTGGTACTGTAAATATTCTTGCTACGTAGAAGGCAGCCCCTACATTTCCATACTTAGATTTAATAGCTTCATCATCTGTAGCTGTACTAAAGTAATATTCTGTACCATTTACTGCTTTAAATGATTCATCTTGCCCTATTTTTACTCTTTCACGATCATCATACTCGCTTGAGTATGAAACAACTGGCCATAATGCTCCACTCTCAAAATATATATTATCGTAGGGCGCTACTGTATATTCAGTTTGTTGCCAGTTAGGTGTATCATATGGAGGAACATATTTTGTTAATTTTATATCTGCTCCTTCTGAAACTATTATAAAATGAATTATATTTGCTCCTGCTGGGTCATAGCCAAGAACCCGTGCGTATGCATGACTATTAGATATTTTTAGTGTAAGCAATCCATCAAGGTTTATTGTCTTTGTTATCCCACCTTTTGCTGTTACACTCCCTTGTGGTGCATTTCCGGTATAAGCTACACCGGGCTGAATGACTGCCTTGCTTGCTGTGCTGTCCCAGTATACATTAAACTGTGATGCAGTGCCAGAAAGCTTCTGTGCGAACTCACGCAACTGAATGTAATTTGTATCACCATCAATTAGCCTTGCATCCGAAAATGTAAAAGCTTTTCCATTTAACATAAATTTTGTATTGCTAATCCTAACATTTGTAGTATTTTGGGTCTCAGTTTTAGTAATCGTTCCGCTATATGGCTTTCCTGTTTCAATCACTGCATATTGACCGTCCCACCCCACATCAAACTGTGCGGATGTGCCATTTAGCATTGCTGCAATTGCACGCAGTTGCAAGTAATTAGTATCGTTTATTGAGTACGCGGCCGTAACTGAAACGGGCTTACCATCCATCATAAAATCTGTTTTGCTTGGTATTGCAGTATCCGCAAACACTACTGTTGGCGATAGAGTTAGTACCATTAACAAGGTGAGCAAGATAATTGTAAGTATTTTTTTCATTGAAATATTCCTCCTAAAGCATTATTGGTAGTGATGTTCTCCCCATTTATTCAACAACATAAAGGAAATAAAAAATCCACCAAACTGGTGGATAAATTCATGCTAATAGTTTACACCTAAATCAAGTTTAACATCATATTCTACTGGCTTTTGCTTAAATAGATATTCTCCCTTTCTAACGGAGGCAAGAACTTTAGCACGATTTCTTATTACATCGAATGGACTGTCTCCATCAAGAACGATAAAGTTTGCATCTTTGCCTACATCCAATCCATATCTGTCTTGGATATTTAAGCAACGAGCTCCATTGTATGTGATCAAATTTAAATCTGTTTTTATTTCTTCTGGTGACATAATTTGAGCTGTATATCTAAGACCTATTGTTTGTTCATCTTTATTATCTCTATATGTACTTTCCCAAACTATTTCTAAGTCAGAACTATCAAAATACATTTCACCATTTGAAGTGTATTCTTCTACATCATCATTGCCATCTTTTATATATGAAACAACATAGTTTCCAGCACCACTAAAGTGTATCATAGTATAAATCCCAAAGCAAAAAGACAAATTTGTTTTGTTAAAGGTTTCACGTATTAATGTTCTATCTCCTTAACCCTACGAATGTTATCTATATTGTCCACTCAACCCTCTTTATTTTTAGTTTAATTTTTACCCCTCGATATGTTACCACAAACAGGGAAATACATTTAGATGGGGTAGATGAGATGTATGCAATTCAGCAAACCCTGTAAAATCAAAGTTTATAC
>CAZCTI010000177.1:0-3172 GCA_964501385.1 uncultured Clostridia bacterium | reverse complement strand
GAAAAGATTAATCCTATAACAATAGAGGAAATCCCCAATGCAACCAATAATTCAACCATTGTAAAGCCCCTGTTTTTCAAATCATACCCCTTTTTGTTATGAGCGTTATCGAAAGACACTCTATATCAATTAACTGTTCCAATTATCAAAATTTATATAATCCTTTACATCATACCCGCCATTTACAACATCACTAAATTCCGGCACACTAATAATTAAATCCACCCACATAAGCTTGGCATTATTCCCTAAATTTGTATATGAAGACAATAAAGGTACCTTAAGCACATTATTAAATAACAAAGAACTATTAATTATTTCTACTGATGGATTTCCACCTGTGTCAATCCTACCTTTAATATTTGTTCTAATATTCTGTTTGTAATTTGTAATAAATATATTTTTTGCTTCTATTTCATTTAACGGATAAAAAGCTAAATAATCCTCAGCCATTTGCCTTGCAATTTGAATTGATTCATTAATTAAAACACATGACCGCACATATGCTTCATTTAGCCCTGTTTCACACATATAAAATGATTGCTTGGTTTCAGAATTAAACATTTTAATTTCATATTGCTTAACAACAATATTTAGTACCGAGGCACCCAACACCATTACTAATGCAATTACAATAATTAACAATACTAACGTGGAACCTTTGTTATTCATAAATAGCACTACCTTTTAACCTATTAATTATTTCTCCATCCCTTATAATATCAACCTCAATATAATGCAGGCCATAATTCCCCACCTTAATCCGAATTTCTACCCTCTTATTATCAGGCTCATTTATAATCCTTTCATAAGAATTTTGTTCAGCATAATAAACAAACTGCCCTGTATCAATTCCATCCCTTGCTCTAATTTCTTCCATATAATACTGAGCAGTTTGAATTGACTCGAATTCATTCTCACCCTCATTATTAATTTTCTGGGACACCACCAATAAATTCATCAAGGGGCATATCAGCGCTCCAAGTATTGCCAATGTCATAATTACCTCCACCAAGGTTAATCCCCTATTGTTAAACAGCCTATTCATAATACTACCTGCCCTTTAGGGGTAATGCATAAAACATTAAATTTAACACTGTGTGCATTTTTTGGCTATCAGAAATCAAAATATTTATATCAATAACAGAAATTTCCATCTCGCTAATTTTAATATCATCAACAAATGTGAGCATATCATAAAAATCACTGTCAAAATCAACATTTACTTTCATGCATACGGGAGAGTCCTGCCAGTACTTAGAATTTTCCTCAGAAACAGGCATAATTTCGCTAAATTTTATATTTCCTAATTCAATATTATTTTTTTTACTCATATTACTTAATATACTTATAATTCTGTCTTGCAATATTTCAGTATCTATATTTAATTCATTTATTCTATTTAATAAATAAACTTGATTTTCTTTATAAACATTTTTCATATTTAAATTTTGATACATGTTTTCATATTCTGAGTGAATCTTATTATATTCATCTGCAGCAGTTAGCTTTAAAAACAGGTTGCCTGCAATTCCCGTTGCAAATAATGATATAAGCCCCATTACAACAATAAAAATAGATAATCTCTGCTTAAAATTAATTATCATTTTCTATCACATCCTTTAACTGTATCACTAAAGAATATGAAAATGCCTGTCCTGTCTTTGACTGAATTGCCGGTATATAAACATTTTCTATTTGCTCAATTTCTCTTAAATTAGAAAAAAACAAGGTAGCTTCACTCATGGAAGAAGAAAGGCACTGCAATTGTGTGCTTTTCTTTTCCATATAAATTGAGGTTACCTTGGTTTCAGAGGGTTTTGCCATATTAATTTTCCGTAAAACACTTGAATCAACATAATCATTTTCTTTTATTACTTGCTTGAGTATTTCGGCTGATTTCAAGTACTTTTCTAAATAATCAGTTTCCATTTTTATATTTTCTATTTTATTGTTGATTTCATTGTTATTTCCATCATCAATAAATAAAGTCATTGCTTGAATTTTATTTCTCATTTCAACCTGTGAATTGAGAAATCCAAACACATATACGGATGATATCAATATCACTGCTGAAATCACCACATAACCGTAGTTGTTTCTAACTTTCTTCCTTTTTATAGCAATAAAACCATTACTCTTGTTATGTGAAAAAAGAGCAGCAGCAATACTGAAATATACATTTAATTCAAAATTGTGTGTATTCTCAATTGTCAAATTAGATATATTATTTATATTTTCAACATCCATACATAATTTATCTTTGATTTCTATTATTGTATTTAAGTTGCACGAACCATAAATATATATTTTATCAATAACCTTGTTGCCACTTGTAGAATAATAATTACGCAAAAATTTCGTTATTTGAGATACAATTATGTTATCTTTATTTAAATAATTTTCACCATCAAAATACGTATACTGAGGCTCTGCCACTTTTTCTATAGAAGCTTTCTCTATTTCAGAGCTAATATAAAAATCACAAAATCCGTTTCTTACTACTAAAAATGAAATGACATTTTCTTTTATATTGATAAATGCTAAGGTTTTTTTAATACTTAAACTATTACCATTTATTTTTATATTATTTTTATATAATGAGTTGATACATGTAGGCAAAATATCAATTTTTATTAAATTTAGATTCAGTTTTTCAGCTAAATCAACATACTGACTAATTAAATCTATTGGGACACAGTATACAATATAATCAGCATACGACACCTTATTTTCATTAGTAATATTAGAAATTTCATATGTTATTCTATACTTGTTTAAATCTGCCGATATCAATTGTTGGAGCTCAATTTGTATCATGGATATTATTTCAGTACTTTTCTTAAGTAAAGGCAGCTTAATTGTTCTAATCATAATACTGCTAAGATTAATCACAAATGCTGCCTTTTTGGTTTTAATATTATTGTTTCTCAGTATTTCGCTAATTCTATTGACAACCGTATTAATGTCAACTATTTTTCCATTCTTTACACCATACCCAATATTTTCTGACATACAAGTGCAAATTGACAAAGTTTCACCCTTTTTAACAGCTTCGTTAATTTTTATATTGCAACTATCAATTTCAACAGATAAAATCTTTGCCATAATATCACCTTATTCCCCAATGTTTGACTTTTCCTTTACCGCAGATTGCAAAGCTAAATATAAG
>CAZCTI010000176.1:0-3173 GCA_964501385.1 uncultured Clostridia bacterium | reverse complement strand
TGCTCCACCAAGGTGAGTCAAGGCACTGGTTATTTCTTTTTTGTCTGTATTCATAGGACCTCCCACATTTGTCATTATACCTGCTTTTGTTGTTATAATATTATTTTAATGCAAAAATGTCAATCAAAATTCGCAAGGGAGACTTGTAGTCACCTGTAGAAAAGTAGTTAAAAGGGCAACTGTAGGTGAGACCTGTAATCTTCCGCAATACACGATTTAATCCCCCCATGTAACTCATAATTAAAATTATATTGATAATGTATGCAAAAATTGATACAATTATTTATATTCTTATCTAAGTCTTAAAAAATTGTTAGCCTAAGGAATGAGTGATTAAGTGTTCGGATACATAACGATAAATAAAATGGAATTAAAATTTAAGGAGTATTACAGCTACAAAGGTTATTATTGCGGGCTGTGCAAATGTTTGAAAACAAAGTACAGCAATAAATCAAGACTTACTTTAAATTATGATATGACTTTTTTGATACTGCTTTTAAGCTCTTTATATGAGCCGGAAAACAAAATATCCAATGAAAGGTGCATAGTTCATCCAAGCCAAAAGCAGTTAGTTATTCAAAATGACATTACAGAATACGCAGCTTCATTAAATATTTTACTGTCTTACTATAATATGATTGACAACTGGAATGATGACAAAGATTATAAATCTCTCATTGTATCAAAAATGTTAAAGCAGGAATTTAAAAAATCAAGTAAAGAGCTCCTAAGAAAATCAAATATAATAAAACAAAGACTTGAAAACATATCAAAGCTTGAAAAGGATAACGTAAAAGAAATAGATTCAGTTTCCAATGAATTTGGACACTTGATGGAAGAAATATTTTTGTATAAAAAGGATCATTGGGAGCAGAGTTTAAGAAAAATAGGATTTTATTTAGGAAAATACATTTACTTTTTTGATGCATATGAAGATATGAAAAAAGATGAAGTCAATAACTCATACAATCCATTCATTAATTTGGATTTAGAAAACAAGGAAGAGTATGCAAAGAATTTATTGATGCTTAATTTGTCCATGCTAAGTGACGAAATTGAAAAACTTCCCTTGGTACAGGATAAAGGAATAATAGATAATATAATATATTCAGGGATTTTGAATAAATTGGATAAAAAGGAGATTACAGATGAAAGATCCATATGAAGTGTTAGGCCTTAACAGAGGTGCTACAAATGAAGAAGTAAAAAGTGCTTATAGAAAGTTAGCGAAAAAGTATCACCCTGATATGAATGTTAATAATCCCTTGCAGGATTTAGCAGAAGAAAAATTCAAAGAAATCCAATGGGCTTATGATGAAATAATGAAAGGGAATGCATCAAATGCAGGGTACGGCTCAAGCTATACAAGCAATAATTCAAGCAGCAGCACAGGTGATTTGTTTTCAGCACGTCAATATGTTAATTCAGGCAGATTCCAGGAAGCTACAAGCATACTGAATAAAACAAGAGTAAGAAATGCTGAATGGAACTTTTTAATGGGTGTTTGTTATGTAAGCTTAGGTTCTGTTAATAAGGGTGTACAATATGTTCAAACTGCAGTAAATATGGAGCCATCCAACATGGAATATCAAAATTATTTAAGTCACATTTACAATATGCAACGCTCATATCAACAAAGGGCATACAACTACGGAGGAGGGGGCTCAAACTCTGTAGATTGCTGTACTCAATTAATTTGTGCAGACTGTCTGTGTGAATGTTTGGGAGGAGACCTGATTTCATGTTGTTAGAAAGTAAGGATGTGGCATACTTAGGTGTGCTTTTAGGTTTAAATCAACTGTTTATAATCCTTTCATCAGTAATTGAAACAAATACCATAATACTTATGGCAGCAGCAGCTTTAATTGTTGGAGTAGTAATAGTTGAATTTGGAGGAAAAGCAGGAATAGCATTTTATGTTGCATCCTGCATATTAGGTTTCTTTTTAACCTTCAACAAGGTAGAAATTATTACATATATATGTTTTTTCGGGGTTTACAGTATAATTAAACACTATATTGAAACTATAACATTAAACAAGTATATATCCTATGGAACAAAAATAACATTATTTAATATTTCACTTTTATCCATGTATATGATTATAAGGATTTTTATAAATATTACACTGACATGGTGGATTATTTTGGCAGCACAAGTGTTGTTTATTGTATATGATTATGCATTTACAATATTTATAAATCAATATATTAATTCAATACAACCAAAGCTAAAAAGATGAGATTGTCGAAAAATGAAAAAACCTGTATTATCCATTGCGTATAAAAATAGATTATGTTAAAATTAATAGATGGTATAAGTAATTGTTTTACTAATACCATTTATTAAGGTGGAAACATCTGTCATTATTTATTTGGGAGGATTTATGTTTAAAAAAGCGAAATATGCAATTTTATTATTGTTACTGACTGTGTTATTGACATCTTGTACTGAATCCGCAGATGCAAATACACCCATACCCCCTAAGGAAACAAACCAAGAAACGAATCAAGAAGAACCTGAAATTGTTCCTTCAGAACCTGAAATATCAGAAGAAGAAAAAGCTCAATTAGAGTTGGAAAAAAGAATTATTGAAAGAGAAGAGTTAGAAAAACAAAGAAAAGAGCAATTAGGAGAATTTTATGTTCCTTTAATTCCGATAGGTCAAGAAAGGGAAAAGAAATCAGTTGAGGTTAAGGCATTGTATGCAACAGGACATACAGCAGGCAATGAATTAAACAAGGAAAATATTGATGCATACGGTGCATATATTAAAGCACTATCTGAAAATGATACTCAAAAAGCAAGAGAATTATTTAACAGTGCAGAAAAAGCAAATAAATTTGAGCGTATCATAGGAATTGCAGTAGCAACTGAAATTAACGGATTAGTAATAAATGTAAAAGATGATAACGGGTTTATAACTTATAACAGCAATGTGGAAATTGTTCAAAGAATGAATAAGGAAACCACTATTCCAATAAAAGATGTTGAAAATATGCTCAAAATTTTGAATGAATATGATATATATACAATAGGCAGAATAGTTGCATTTAAGGATAAGAATTTTGCCGTTAAAAGCCAAGAGCACGCTATTCAGCTTAAGTCAGGCGGTACGTGGCTTGACCCTAACAGCGGCAATATACCATGGATTAATCCATTCGACCAGTATG
>CAZCTI010000175.1:0-3217 GCA_964501385.1 uncultured Clostridia bacterium | reverse complement strand
CTGAAGCTGTTATCAATGTAGGAATTGGGAATGTTTCATTGCCTACAAACCCAGCTATGCAAAAAAGATTGTTTAATTTAGATGCCCCTGAAAGCCCATTTAATAAAGGTGTAATCAGATATACCGCTACAGGCGGATTTGATGAAACACAGGAAGCATTTAAAAACATCTTAAAATGCGAAGGATTTGACACAAGCAAATTGAATGTTACAGTTACTGATGGCGGTTCTACCGGAATGGAATTGTTAATAATGGGAGTTTGCGGTCCTGCAGCTACAGATGAAAAACCTCTAATGATGATTGACCCTGCATATACTAACTATATTTCATTTGCTGAAAGAGTAGGACGTAAAACTGTAACGGTTAAAAGACATTTAAATGAAGATGGAAAGTTCAGCCTTCCGGAAATTGACAAAATAGAAGAAATTATAAAAGCTAATAATCCAGGAGCACTTCTTGTTATACCATATGACAACCCTACTGGTCAGCTTTATGGCAAAGAAACTCTTGTATCACTTGCAGAACTTTGCGTAAAATACAACATGTGGATGGTAAGTGACGAAGCATATCGTGAATTATACTATGTTGAAGGTAGTGAATTAGTAAGTATTTGGGGAGTTACAGACAAGGATGTACCAGGTATTGAAGGAAGAAGAATAAGCATTGAAACTGCATCAAAGGTATGGAATGCATGTGGTTTAAGAATAGGTGCCGTTATTACTGACAGTCCTGAATTCAGCAACCGCTGTGCAGCAGAATATACAGCTAACCTTTGTGCAAATGCAATCGGGCAATATATTTTTGGAGCATTGGCACATGAGTCAAAAGAACAAATTGCAGACTGGTGCAGAAGCCTTCGTGAATACTACGGGGATATAATCAAAAAAGTATCAGCTGAATTAAAGAGATTAGAACCAGGTTTGATAGTTTCAAGCCCTGATGCATCAATCTATACAGTAATCGATGTCAGAAACATTGTAAAACCCGGATTTGATGCAATTGATTTCTGCCTGTACTGTGCAGGAGAAGGTGCTGTAGACCTAAACGGTGTTCAAACAACTTTATTGGTTGCACCTATGAAGGGATTCTATGATATTGCAAAAGGTGATAATAACCCCGGAAGCACTCAATTCCGTATTTCATATGTGGAAACTCCTGAAAATATGATGAAGGTTCCAGAGCTATTTGTTAAATTAATACAAAAATATGAAGCAAGCAGATAAATAAAAGTTTTGGGGGCGGTTAAAAAATAACCGCCCCTTAATAATTTGCAATCATACTATTATGGGGACGGTTCTTAACAGTTGATAATGATTATCAATCAAAAAGAACCGTCCCCAAAATATCGATTTTTGTTGAATAAAATAAACTTCTATTATATAATTTACAAAATCAATCTACACAAGGAGAAAATTATGAAATTTATTGAAAATAATTGTATTGATCCCCGTTATAACTTAGCTTTTGAAGAGTATATTTTTAAGAATGTAGATGGAGATTTCGTTTTATTGTGGAGAAACGGTCCTTCCATAATCGTAGGAAAAAATCAAAATACTGTAGAAGAAATCAACATGGATTATGTTAGAGAAAACAATATAAATGTTGTAAGAAGGTTAACAGGCGGTGGAGCTGTATATCATGATTTAGGGAACTTGAATTTTTCGTTTATTACTAAAGCACAAAGCAATTTGATTGATTTTAAAACATACAATACTCCTATAGTCAAAGCATTGGAGAAGTTAGGAGTTAATTGTGAATTATCCGGAAGGAATGATATAATAATAGATGGCAAGAAATTTTCAGGTATTGCTCAAAGCATTGTTAAAGGTAGAGTTTTAAATCATGGAACTTTACTTTTTGATTCTAAATTAGATACATTATCCAAAGCATTAAATGTAAAACGTGATAAAATCGAATCAAAAGGTGTGAAGTCAGTATCTAGTAGAGTCACTAACATTAAGCCATACGTTAAAGATGATATTGATGTTTTAGAATTTAAACAAGTTCTTTTAAAAAACATTTTTGAATATTTTAATCAGTCTATTGAAATATATGAATTGTCTGATGAAGATAAAAAAAATATTCAAAAAATGGTTGATGAAAGATATGGTACTTGGGAATGGAATTACGGAATATCTCCTGAATTTAATTATAAGGGCTACAACAGATTTGAAGGTGGATGTGTTGAAGTAAGACTCCATGTTGCTAATGGAATTATACAAAATTGTAAAATTTATGGAGACTTTTTCGGCAAAGGTGATGTTAAAGAATTGGAAGAAAAGCTGCAAGGTATTAAATACGACGTAGATGAAGTAAAAAAAGCTCTGCAGGATGTATCTATAGATGAATATCTTGGTAGAATTACAAAGGAAGAATTATTAAAGTGTTTATGGTGATGTGAAAGATGCCCTGACCTTATTTTCAGAGTCTTTTTTCTGAAACATAGGTAGGGCATTTGCATATCATCAGTTTACTACAATTACCGGGCATGGTGCTGATGCTAAAACTTTTTGTGTCACGGAGCCTATAAAAAACCTTTCAACAGTAGAAAATCCTCTTCTTCCCATGAAAATATAGTCAACTTTCTCTTCTTCTGCAATTTTAATTATTTCTGAAGCAGCTTTTCCAACTAATACTTTTTGAATTACCTTTAAACCATTTGTGTCTAAATTTCGAACAACTATTTTAAGCATTTTTGTTTCTTCCTGAATTAATTTGGCAAGCATTTCTTTTCTGTTTGCAATAAACTGTTGTTCAACATTCATTCCGAAGCGTGCATATTTTTCTTCTGAAGGCATGTTAACAACAGTTACAAATATAAGTTCAGAATCGATTAATTTACCTAATGCTATTGCCTTTTCAGCAGCTTTGATGGATACAGAAGAACCATCAATAGGAATTAACAGCTTTCTCATAAAAACCTCCATTTAAGTTTATTTTTTTTATTCATGCACTACCAATACGGAACAAGGTGCATCAGATATAACACGAACTGTTTGAGATCCTACAAAGAAACGTTTAATTTTTGAATAACCTCTTTGTCCTATTACTATCAAATCATATTTGCCTTCAGCAGCTTCTTTAAGTATTTCTTCATAAGCTACACCTGAAACGATCTTTTTCTTAAAAGTAATGCCTGAACTGTCCAAATTATTGATAACCGAATCCAATAATTTATTTTCATTATCTTTAAGTTTGTTTTTCATTTTGCTCATGG
>CAZCTI010000174.1:0-3244 GCA_964501385.1 uncultured Clostridia bacterium | reverse complement strand
AATATAAATCGGAGGAAATTATGAAAAAGACATTAAATTTTATCAAAGGTAAAGGAAAAATAATTATTATGCCGGCTGCTATAATTATTGTTTTAGTTGCAATTTATATTTTTAACGGATTGCAAAAAAACTGTTCGGCAATTGTTTATGCAGAATCAGGCACCTATATTGAGACATCCGGAACTGTAGAAAGTAACGGGATATCAATAAGCAGCGAAGTGGCAGGAACAGTTACACATGGATTTGTAAATGAAGGCGACTTTGTTAATAAGAGTGATGTAATTGTTGTTATCGAAAATACAAATATTAAAAATCAATACGACCAATCCCTGATAAATTATCAGTTGGCAGAAAACAACATAGCAATGCTTGAAAATAATATAATCAATTTAACTGCTCAAAATCAAGATGCAGCCACCCAAGCCCTTAATGCATACTTAGCAGCAGAAGCAGAATATCAAAAGGTTATGGATGGTGCAGGTCCTGACGAAATAAAAACAGCCGAAGAAGCAGTAAATCAAGCAAAAACAAATTTGGAATATATGGAAATTAATTTAAATAGAAGCAAAGATCTTTTTATAGAACAGGCTATATCGCAAAGTCAATATGATGAAACAATAAAAAATTACAATGTTAGCTTAGCACAATACAATACAGCAGTTTCACAGCTTAATCTTTTAAAGTCATATCCCACGGAAACTTCATCTAAAACTGCAGAAAACAGGATGCTTCAAGCAAAGGCAGGCTATGAACTTTCTATTTCTAACGGCAACACCCAGTTGACACAGCAGAAAAACCAATTAGAAATTGCAAAAATTCAACTTGAGCAATCAAAAAACATAGTTGAGCAAAATAAAAGGGAATTAGAAAAATTAACTATAAAAGCTCCAGTTGATGGAGTTATAAATTCATTGCTGGTTAATGAAGGAGAGCTTTTGACAATGGGTAAATTAGTGGCTGAAATATATGATTTTAATAATGTAAGAGTAAAAGCATATATATCTGAAGCAAATATAGGCCATGTGGCAGCAGGTCAACAAGCATATATTTACGCTGACTCTCATGGAGACAAAGCATTTGAAGGAAAAGTCATTAGGGTTAACAATAAGGCAGAATTTACACCTAAAAATATTCAAACAAAGGAAGAAAGAGTAAATACAGTTTTTGAAGTAACAATTGAAGCTTTAAATTCAGAAGGCGTTATAAAACCGGGTATGCCAGTTGATATAAATATAAAAATAGATTAAGGTGATACTTTATGATTGACATTCAGACATTTTCATTAACAAAACGATTTGGAAATATTACTGCTGTTGATAATTTAAATATAAAGGTTAAGAAAAATACCATATATGGATTAGTGGGACCTGATGGCGCAGGTAAAACTACTACCATGAGAATGCTTACGACGCTTTTGGCACCAGATGGAGGCATTGCTCAAATCGGAGGTCTCGATATAGTAAAAAACAGCGATGAAATAAAAAAGCATATTGGATATATGCCGCAAAAGTTCAGCTTGTACGGAGACCTTACTGTAATGGAAAACTTGGAGTTTTATTCAGAAATTTATCAAATTCCCAAAAATGTAAGCAAAAAAAAGATTGAACAATTATTGGAATTCAGCAATTTATCCAAACATTCCTACAAACTTTCCGACCAATTATCAGGAGGAATGAAGCAAAAGTTAGCACTTTCGTGTAATTTGATTCACACTCCAAAGTATTTATTTTTGGACGAGCCTACAATAGGTGTAGACCCTGTTGCCAGGAGAGAGCTTTGGAAAATTTTGTTTGATTTAAGAGAGTTAGGAGTTACTATTTTTGTTAGTACCCCTTATATGGATGAAGCAGAACGATGTGATGAAATAGGATTAATGGACAGGGGTAGAATTATAATAAATGATAAACCTGAAAATATAATAAACGGATTTGAAAAATATATTTTTTGCGTTTATTCAGATAATAATCATTTGGTAAAGGATAAAGCATTAAATATTGAAGGCGTAGAAGATGCATACCTCCTTGGTGAAGAACTTCATTTAGTTACAAAAACAAAGGAAATTGACAAACAATTAAAGGATAATTTTACCCGCAGTAACATAGATGTAAAAATTAGTTTAATACAACCAAACTTAGAAGACGTATTTGTTAATATTGTAAAAAATCAGCACAAAGGAGATGATTAAATGGAAAATGCCATAGAAGTAAAAAAGCTTTCTAAAACCTTTGGTGAATTTGTTGCAGTTAACAATGTTAGTTTTAATGTAAAAAAGGGAGAAGTTTTTGGATTTTTAGGACCTAACGGTTCCGGAAAAACAACTGTAATAAGAATGATTTTAGGCTTGCTACAACCTACCTTTGGAACGGTTACTGTTTTAGGATGCGACGTATATAAAGACAGGGAAAAGTTAAGAAGTAATATTGGTTATATGTCCCAAAAATTCAGCCTTTATGAAGAACTGACAGTGGAAGAAAATCTTGATTTTTATGCAGGTGTTTATAATTTATCTAAAAAGAAGATTGCAGAAAAGAAAAAAGAAATATTAAAGATGGCTGATTTAGAAGGAAGGGAACATTTAATAGTATCTAACTTATCTGGGGGATGGAAACAACGCTTAGCCCTTGGCTGCTCAATAATTCATGAGCCGGATATATTGCTGTTGGATGAGCCTACAGGAGGAGTAGACCCCATTGCAAGAAGACAATTTTGGGATATTATATATAACCTTTCACAAAAGGGAGTTACAGTATTAGTTACAACCCATTATATGGATGAAGCAGAGCATTGTAATTCAATAGGGTTTTTATATTACGGCAATATATTGTCTCTTGATACTCCAAACAATATGAAGGAAAAAGTAATTGATGGAGACATAATAGAGATAAAAACTAATAATACTCTAAAATCCATTGAAGTATTAAAGGATGTGGAATATGTTAAAAGTGCATCTGTATATGGAGCAGGAATGCATGTGTTGGCTGATTGTAAGCTTAATAAGGATGTAACAAAAAGTATATTATCTCTAAATAATATTGAAGTGTACAGTATGAAAAAGGTTAAACCCTCATTGGAGGATGTGTTTGTTTTTCTTGTGGAAAAAGAAAAAGGGAAACAGCAATTGGAGGAAATATGTTGAATATAAAAAGAATTATGGCAATTATCAAAAAAGAATTTTCTCAAATAAAAAGAGATAAAAGAACAATTGCAATAATTATAATGATGCCTATAATGGAATTATTGTTGT
>CAZCTI010000173.1:0-3297 GCA_964501385.1 uncultured Clostridia bacterium | reverse complement strand
GTTATGAAATATGATTTTACAAGTATTATAGATCGGCGAGGGAGAGATTCCATTGCAGTTGATTTAATACCCGGTTTTGGTCCGGAAGCACCAAAGGAAGGATTTGATATAATTCCAATGTGGGTAGCTGATATGAATTTTCCAACAGTGCCTACTATTCAGGAAGCAATTATAGAGCGTGCAAAGCATCCCATGTTTGGATATTTTCAGCCCAGCAAAGAATATTTTGATGGTATTATTAAGTGGCATGAAATTCGTAATGGGGTTACAGGATTGACCAAAGAACATATAGGATATGAAAATGGTGTTCTTGGCTGTGCAATGTCTGTGATTAATGCATTTTCTGCTCCTGGTGATTGTGTTCTTCTTCATTCTCCTACATATATAGGTTTTACCGGGGTTTTGCAAAATAATGGCCGAAAGATTATTCATTCGGACTTGGTACAGGATGAAGATGGAGTTTGGCGAATGGATTATGAAGATATGGAAGCTAAGCTTAAAAAGTATAAAATTCATGTTGCAATATTTTGTTCTCCTCACAATCCTTGTGGACGTGTATGGGAGCGTGAAGAGATCGAAAAAGCAATGGAAGTTTACAAAAGAAATGACTGTGTTGTAATTTCAGATGAAATTTGGAGCGATATTGTTTTATATAACAACAAACATATCCCAACACAGAGTGTAAGTGAGGATGCCAAAAACCGTACTGTTGCCGTTTATGCTCCCAGCAAAACATTCAATCTTGCCGGATTAGTAGGAGCATATCATATTATTTATAATAAGTATTTGAGTGACCGTGTTAGAGCACAAAGTAGCAAGCCTCATTATAATGAAGTGAATGTTCTTTCTATTCATGCATTGATTGGAGCTTACAAACAGGAAGGCCATGAGTGGGTTGATGAATTGTGTCAGGTACTTGCTGATAATATTGATTATGCATATGAACATATTATTAATAATTATGAAGGAATCAAATTTTTCAAGCCTCAAGGCACATACATGTTGTTTCTTGACTGCGAAGAGTGGTGCAAGAAGCATAATATGACTATTGATGCTCTTTATAAAGCAGGTACAGATGTAGGTGTTATGTGGCAGGATGGGCGTCCTTTTAATCGTCCATATGCAATTCGTTTAAATTTGGCATTGCCGAAATTAAGAGTAATTGAAGCTTTTGAACGATTAGACAAATACGTGTTCAATGTGGGACAGTGGGGACGTATCTAAATTGTTACACATTTGATTACCCCTAAAGGTTTAAAAAATGTTATTTAAACACATGGTATGAAATTATCAGATTGCCTCATGGTTTTGAAAAAGGGCTTGATAATGTAACTGCCGTTTACAAGCTCAGGAATGACGGTATGATTGATGTTACTAATGTGGGAATAAAGAATGGTGAAAAAAGTGAAGCAAAGGCTATTGCTTGGATTGGTGAAAAAGAATGTCCCGGCAGATTATTTGTAAGCTTTTTTAGACCAATTAAAAGCGAGTATAATATAATTAAGCTTGATGAAAAGAATTATGACTATGCAGTAGTTACAAGCAGCAGTAAAAAATATCTGTGGATTTTAGCAGAACCCCAGAAATTAGCGATAAGTTGTATGATGATTTAATTTCATTTGCTGCTGATAAAGGGTTTGATACTTCAAAAATAATAAAAGTTAATCAGGATAAAAATTAACTTTATTATATCACAAACACACTCTAATAGATGAAAACCGTTGATTTTTCAACGGTTTTCATGTTAGGGTTTCATAATTTTTGCACGGACTTTGTTTATATGTATATTTTATTCATCAAATGCTTCTTTAACTGACCATTCTTTCCATACGTTTCCTACTAAATCGGGACCAGGTTTTAATATTTTTTTACCTGGCTTCCAGCCTGAAGGGGTTACTTCTGCTCCGGCTGTTGCTCTTACATGTTGAAATGCTTTAAGTTGTCTTATTCCTTCAGAAACATTTCTTCCAACAGGAGGAGTTAATACCTCAAATGCTTGAACAATACCGTCAGGATCTATAATAAACCTGCCTCTTGTTTCAGTACCAGCTTCTTCATTATAAATACCATACATCTTACCAATCTCTCCATTTTGGTCTGACAACATCGGGAAAGGTATATTTTCACCTGTCATTTTAGATAATTCGTTATCATTCCAAACCTTATGAGTAAATACTGAATCTGCACTACAGGATAATACTTGAGCTCCTAATTCTTCAAACTCTTTATTCTTAGCAGCAACTGCTGCTATTTCAGTAGCTCAGACAAATGTAAAATCACCTGGATAAAAACATAAATATACCCATTTGCCTTTAAATTCTTCTAAACTAACGTTTACAAATTTGCCTTGATAATATGCCTGTGCCTTAAAGTTTGGTGCCGGTTTTCCTACCATGATCATTTTCGATTCCTCCTTTAAAGTATTTTTTGGTTGCTCTTCTACGACTTTTGAAACTTCTTTTTCTTCATGAGAATCCATAGGGATTCCACAACCCGCTTTTACTTCTTCCACTATATCCCTCCTTTGATATAATTATATATTTTATGTTGATTTAAAGCAATGTTTTTTTAAGACATATGTCATAAAATTCATTATTAAGAATATTTTATAAACTTCTTTAAAGCGGTCATTTTGATTATTCTTTAAAATGATCGCTATTTTTGTATATAAAATTTTCTACAATACTAAAAAAACTGTTGCATTGAAAAAAATTAGATGCTATACTGCTTATATAAACGATATTGATAATCATTATCAATTACACACTAAAAATTATTTTGGAGGGTTGTATGGAGAACGTTATAAGCAATATGTATTTCACCAAATTTTTAAATAAAACAGATAAAACAGATAAAACGAATGGACTGGTGAGAAATTTAGCACAAGGGAGGATAAATACAAAATATATTATAAAAGATATTATGACAAATGATAAAGAATTAAAGAATTTTTTGCTTACATTAGGCTGTTACGAAGGAGAGACCGTAACATTGATATCTGTACTTGCTGAGAATTATGTCATTGCGGTAAAGGATGCAAGGTATAGCATTGATAAAGATTTGGCTGAAGCTATTATTATAAAATTGGAGGTTCTATAAATATGGGAGAGAATATTAAAGTAGCGTTGACTGGAAATCCTAATAGCGGGAAAACAACATTATTTAATGCATTAACAGGCAGACTAGAACGGGTAGGAAACTGGGCTGGCGTAACCATTGAAAAAAAGGAAGGTCAAATTAAGAAAAACCTCAATAAAACAAACTTGCAAATAACGGTTATAGATCTTCCGGGGGCGT
>CAZCTI010000172.1:0-3301 GCA_964501385.1 uncultured Clostridia bacterium | reverse complement strand
GGGTGACTCTCTGCGGGATAGCTTTTGAAGGAATGTCCCTGTACTTAATGTCCCCGATTTACAAAAAACAAGGAGAATTATATGAGCAAAATGATTTACACAATAAAGCCTGAGTATCACGATATTGAAGATTTAACTAAAATTTTAAACGAGCATCCGGAAATTCAGTTTGCATCCTTAATGGGTGTAGATATTGGTGGCAATGGAACAGATGAAAAAATACCCATTAAACTATTTATAAAAGATATGGAGGAAATGCTTAAGTTTGGTATACAGACTGATGGCTCCAGCGTTGAATTGCAGGGTATTGCCGATTTAAACAATGCAAGGGTTGATTTGCTGCCGGACGTTGAATGTAACTGGTTTATTGATTACAACTATGAACATTATAATGATGACAATGGACTTCCCGTTGGCACTTTAAAAATACCTTCATTTATAATTCATGACGGTAAATATGTTTGTTCAAGATCAATACTTAAAAGATCAGAAAATCATTTCAAAAACGAGTTAAATAGTGTTTTAAAAAATTATCCTTTGTTACAATCACTAAATTTTAAATATGATGATGTGGATGAAATTTTATTGACTGTTGCCACTGAATTGGAAATGTGGGTAAAAACACCGGAGCAAAGTGCTGATTTTGAGGAATTGCATGCTTCCCAGGTTTTAAAGGAACAATATTGGAAAAGAACCATGGGTACAGTAAGAACAGTATTGGAAAAAATAATGGACTTGTTGGAATGCTATGATTTAAAACCTGAAATGGCACATAAGGAAGTTGGAGGTATTACAAACAAAATTGACGCAAAGGGAAGAATAACCCATGTAATGGAGCAGTTAGAAATAGACTGGCGATTTTCAAGCCCCCTTCAAGCAGCTGATAATGAAATTTTTATAAAGGAATTAATTGAGGACCAGTTTAGACACCATGGTTTAGAAGTTTTATTTAAAGCCAAGCCTATAGAAGGTGTTGCTGGTAACGGCGAGCATACTCACTTTGGAGTTTCGGTAAAACTTAAGGATAATAAAAAAATAAATTTATTTGCACCTCTAAATATGAAAAAGGATTATTTAAGTGAAATAGGCTATGGTGCACTTATGGGCATATTAAAAAATTATGAGATTATTAACCCTATAGTTTCTGCTACAAATGATGCTTTTAACCGACTAAAGCCGGGGTTTGAAGCACCTGTGTGCATTGTTACTTCTTTGGGTGGCACTAAACAATCGCCTTCAAGAAACCGTTCAGTGCTTATTGGAGTAATAAGAAATATAGACAATAGTAATGCTACACGATATGAACTTAGGTCTCCAAATCCATATTCTAACACATATCTTGTTACAGCTGCATGTTATCAAGGAATGTTAGACGGTATTTTATGTGTAACTGCTGCAAAAATGGATTGTTTGATGTTGGAGAAAGAAATATCTAAAAAATATGGCGATGATGCTGTTTACCTTGAAAAATTCAGAGAATACAGAAGTGAAAATGATGTATTTGAATACTACACACAGGAAGAAAGAGATAAGCTTTATGGTAAGGCTCCTGCAACGGTATGGGAAAATATCAGTGCTTTTTCATCTAATAAAAGTAAGCAGCAAGTACTTAAAAAAGGTGATGTTTTCACGGATGAACTAATAAATTCCTTTAAAATTTCAACAACTGAAAAATGGAAAAATGAGCTTAAAGGAAGAATTATTCATGATAATATTATGATATTAAAAACATTTGTTAAGCTTCACAGTGAATCAGATCATGCAACGGATTTGGATGTAGTAAATTGGGAGAGAATTGTTTACTTAAAAACAAAGCTAATGAAGGACAGTATGACAAAAAAATGCATATTTACAAAAATTAAAACAGCAATTTCACAGGGCGATTACGATAATGCTTCCGATTTACAGATACAAATGAATGAAAAGATGTCTGAAATAAGGTCACTGTATATTGAATACAAAAATAATATATTTTAACATATAAAGGATGGAAACATCCTTTTTTTAACATTTATACCAAATAGTATTTTTATTTTTATAATATTATTATAATATTATGCAAAATGTTGTTTACAAACTGATAGACATGTGGTAAAATTCCCGATGTGACATATTCTTATTTAATTAAGTAAATTGAGATTATGTTTATAAAAATAATAGTATAAATATATATTTGACTACAGGAAAACATTATTATTGGGTTGAAATATTGCAATTTAAATTATATGGGTTAGTATTATTTTTTCCTGATGTGTAAATAATATATTATACACCGATTATGGAGGAGAATTTATGAGTAAGGTTCCAAGAGAAAAAAAGAAGCCACATTAGGTATTTCTTTAATACCGGTTATCGTTATTGTTGCTGTATTAGCAGCAGCTATAATAATTTTTAAACAAGATCCACATATTCCTATATTGATAGGTGCAGCAACAGGTGCTTTAATTGCAGTTTTTCACTTAGGTTATACATGGGAAGAAATTGAAAGAGGTATTATTGAATCAATAGGCAGCGTTATGCAGGCAATCTTAATACTTGCTGTAATAGGTATGTTGATTGGAACATGGATTGGTGGAGGTGTTGTGCCTACATTAATTTATTATGGGTTACAGGTATTATCACCTTCATTCTTTTTAATCTCTGCTTTAATACTCTGCAGTATAGTTGCAATAGCTACAGGTAGTTCTTGGACTACTGTAGGAACAGTTGGAGTTGCCCTTATAGGTATTGCTCAAGGACTTGGAATTTCACCTGCTTTAGCAGCTGGATGTATAGTATCAGGAGCATATTTTGGAGATAAAATGTCTCCTTTATCAGATACAACAAACTTAGCACCTGCAATGGCAGGAGCAAAATTGTTTGACCATATCAAACACATGTTCTATACTACAGGTGTTTCGTATGGAATTGCAGCTGTAATATATATAGTATTAGGTTTGCAATACAGAGGTAAATCAATAGATGCAGCAGAAATTCAGGGAATATTAACTGCTATAGAGAGTATTTATATAATTAATCCATTATTCTTGTTGGTTCCGGTTATTACTATTTTGGCTGTTGCCTTGAAGATACCTGCAATACCTGGATTACTTTTAGGTGTTGTTCTTGGAGGAATTTGCATGGTATTCCAAGGGGGAGATATCGGATCTATTTTAAGTTCTATACACTATGGAGTTGAAGCAGCATCCGGACATGAAATGGTTGATTCACTTTTATCAGGCGGTGGTATGGATTCAATGATGTGGACTATTTCATTGATTATGTGTGCACTTACATTTGGAGGCGTTCTTGAGTCTACAGG
>CAZCTI010000171.1:0-3366 GCA_964501385.1 uncultured Clostridia bacterium | reverse complement strand
TTTCAATAAATTCCAATTCAAGTAATTGGGGATTGTAGAAATATTTTTCTAATAGTTTAAAACTCCTTGCATAATAAACTCCATCACATATTCTTTCGTCCATTGTATAGCCTATTTGACAGCACTTCTTTACTACTACCTGATCATTTTCTACTATAGGCATTTTAATGGTTTTTCCAAGAGCAGCAAATATCCCGGTTGTGCCGAAATCATAAAGATGATGATATATATAATTTGTGTCTATTGATTTTAGGTAAGTAAAAAATAATGTTGTGTGGAATGGACTTGCATCTATTACACTTTTAGGAAGCATATTGTATTTATCAGCTGTTTTAATAATCCCAACCAATGTTTTTTTTACAAATCCCGGCATAGACATTACCAATTCCGCAAGTTTGTCTGTATCTGTACTTTCGTTATAAGAAAGTGCCTGAGCTATATTTTTATCTATATTTTCTGCTATTTCAAATATATTTTCTTTGCCTGTAAATTCAAATTTTACGGTTGTTTCTTCTCCTTCATCCCGAAGGGAGCGTTTAACAGCCATTGAAACATAAATTTTATTTCTTTGGTATATCTGGTTGTTCATTACAAAGCGGTTAAGCTGTGGTCTTTCGGCAAGAAGTCTCACATAAGCAGCAATAAATACATGCATATAAGTAAAACTGTAACCAGACTTCTTTTTCTCTATAATATAATTATCTATAGTTTCTGCCGGAAAAACCTGTTTTGAGAAATTTTGTGAATCACTTCGTTTTTCCATTATATATGGAATAATCTTCATAAATGGGTTCAAATCTTTAAGTAAATAGCCGTCACTTCTTCTCATACTTCCTCCAAATAGGGATTACTGTACCCATAATTTAATATTACATATAAAAAGAATACCACACTTTTCGCATGGTATCAATTAAATAATATTTCCGGATTTTTAATATCGGTAGTGTTACTGTTTTCTCATTCAATAATTATGTGTTAACCTGTTGTTCCTATGAATTAACAGTATTATGACATTAACCCCGTCCCCTTGTCATGTGGAATTTCAAGGTCCGTCCCCGGAATTCTTTGTGGAATTTCAAGGTCCGTCCCCGGAATTCTTTTGTAAACGGACTTTCCGTCTATATATGTTTCAATTATTTGTGTGCTTAGGATTTCTTCATTGTCTGATAAATTATATAAATCCTTGTTAAGTAAAATAAAATCTGCTAACTTTCCAACCGATATAGAGCCTTTAATACTTTCTTCCCCCGATGCATAGGCACCTTCAATTGTATAAGCTTTTAATGCTTCATCCATAGAAAGTTTTTCATTTGGAAGATAAACCTTTATATTCTCTCCTGTAATCCCTTTCCTTGTTACTGCTGTATAAATATTTGGCATGGTGTCAAATCTTTCAACGGGACAGTCTGTTCCAAAAGATGCATGTATTCCTTTATCAATCATTGTTTTCCATGCATATGATGTGTCGGCTAAATTTTTCCCTACTCTGTCATATACAATATTCATATCATAATCTATAAATATTGGCTGAATATATGTTATTACATTCAGTTCTTTAATTCGGTTAAGAAGCTCTTCATCCGTTATTTGGCAATGAACTATTCCATGCCTCAAATTGTGTGATGGAAACTTTTTTTGTGCATTTTCTATTGCATCTAAGGACATTTCTATTGCTCTATCCCCTATTGCATGTATTGCCACGGGACAATTATTCTTATGAGATAATAAAACCAACTCGTTTATTTCATCCTGAGTCATTATTTCAATTCCCGTTGTGTTAAAGTCGTCTTTGTAAGGATTTCTAAGTGCAGCAGTTCTTGCACCAAGTGAACCGTCTGTAAACAGTTTGATGCAGACTATACGATATTTATTGTTGCCCCAACCATGATTATATCCTTTTTCAAAGAATCCTTTTAGCGAATCAATATCCGGAATTGAACATTGCTCACCTATCCGAACTTTTAATCTTCCCTCTTTGTCTAATTCACTCAATGCTTGGAACAATAAATGATAATCTCTTTCCGTTGTGTATCCTATGTCATCTGTTTGCATAGATGTTAAACCTTGTGCCAAAGCATAATATTGAGCTTCATCCATTATGTTTTTTATTGTTTCTAAATCCTGGTCATAAATACTGTTCTTAACAATTGACAATAGCCCTTCTTTAATTACTCCATTTGGCTCACCATCAGGCAATATTTCAATTAAATCTCCGTATTGTTTTGCTGTTTCTTTATTAAGACCTGTTATCTTGAGGGCTGCAGAATTTAATACTGCAACATGAAAGCAAGCACGCATAATAATTGTAGGAATATCACCTGTAACACTATCTAAATCAAATTTGTTTGGAAATCTTTTTTGATCGGTAAAATAATCTTGGTTCCAGCCTTCTCCCTCAACCCATGATTTATCATTAGTCTCTTTGTTTTTTATATTTTTCTTAATTCTTTGCTTTATTTCTTCAATACTTTTAACACCTGCTAAATTGACGTTTTTCAAACTTTTAGCAAAATGCAAAAAGTGCATATGTGAATCATTGAAACCCGGCAATACAAAATGACCCTTTAAATCTACTTCGGTGAAAATTTGGTTTTTCAAATATTCTCTTGCATCTGCTTCAGTTCCTACATAAACAAATTTATTGTCCTCAACTACAAATGCATCAGCAACTGACACTTCATCCATTGTATGGATGTTTCCGTTCTTAAATAATGTTTTCAATATTTCCTCCATTTATTTTTCTAAGATATATTTAAAATTCTAATTCTTTAACTCTGAAATTAAGAATCTCATGTTTTAAGTGATGAGATCCTTCGTTGTCACTCAGGATTACAATTACTTAGCTTCTTTCTATTTTTACTTTGCTGCCTCCTAATCCTGCCACTGCAGGAGTTACTAATAATTTTACGGGAACTCTATTTTTTATGGACTCCACATGGCTTATTATACCTATTGACAATTTGTCATGATGAATTTTTTCAAGAGAATCCATTACTATATCAAGCAAATTGTCATCAAGAGTGCCAAAACCTTCATCAAGGAAAAACAATTCAAGAGGTGCAGTTCCCTTAAGTTGTATTTGTGATGACAACGCCAAAGCCAATGCTAAAGATGCAACAAATGTTTCTCCTCCCGACAATGTGGAGGCATCCCTTTGAGCACCGCCGTTTTTATAGTCTCTAATTAAAAACTTACCATTTTCATCGACTTCAAGTCCATAAGTTCCACCTGTTATTTCTTTAAGTTTTTTGCTTGCTTCAATGGACACATATTTCAGCTGGTTAGCTGCTACAAATTCAACAAATTTTTTACCTCTAAAAAGCTTCTCTAAATCACTTAGCAAAGACAGTTTATAATCTAACTGCT
>CAZCTI010000170.1:0-3385 GCA_964501385.1 uncultured Clostridia bacterium | reverse complement strand
TAAAATGAAAACATTTATAAATGAATGGGTTATTCCTACAATTATAGCCGTTGTAATAGTTTTGTTTTTAAATAGATTTATATTCATATTGGTGACTGTTCCAACCGGGTCAATGGAAACAACAATTATGCCGGGAGACAGACTGTATGTGAATAAGCTTTTTGATATAAATGATGTAAAAAGGGGAGATATATTAGTATTCAGGTCTGATGAATTGGACGCAAGGCTTGTAAAAAGACTTATTGGATTGCCCGGAGAAACGGTAGAAATAAATGAAAACGGTGAAGTCTTTATAGATGGCGAAAAACTTGAGGAGCCTTATGCAAGGGAAGCAAGAGGTGCAGCACAGACATTTAGAGTTCCTGAGGGCACATATTTCTTTTTAGGCGATAACAGACCTATATCAGTAGATGCAAGGTATTGGAGCAACCCTTATATATCCGAGGACAAAATTATCGGAAAGTCTACATTTAGATTTTACCCGTTTAATCGTATTGGTAAAATAGAATAGATTTTACAAGTAATTGTAGGATGGCATTTAGAAATATAAAAAGTACAAAACAAGATGAAATTGTGGAGATTCTTTTAAAAGAAAACCACAATTTTTTTATTAATAAAAAACTTTTTGTTCTTGACATGATAACCATAACAGCATATACTGTATATATAGTATATGCACAGTAAGCCGAAGGATGATGAAATGAAAATATTAATTTCAAATTCAAATAAGCAACCTATTTATGAGCAAATTTCATTTCAAATAAAGGAACAAATAATTAAGGGTGAATTAGCTAAGGATGAATTGTTGCCTTCAATAAGAAATCTTGCTAAGGAGCTTCAAATTAGTGTGATTACAACCAAGAGAGCTTATGAAGAATTAGAAAGGGACGGCTTCATACATACGGTTCCCGGTAAAGGCACATTTGTTGCCGGGCAAAATTTAAACAGCATTAAAGAAAAAAAGTTTAAAATGATTGAAGAGGATTTAATAAAAATAGTAAAAGACAGCAAGATGTTAAATATTTCAAAAGATGAGTTAATTCAAAGTATTACTTTAATTTATGGTCAGGAGGAGTAGTATGGAAGCAATTTTAGAAATAAAAAATTTATCTAAAGATTATAAGGGATTTAAATTGGATGATGTAAGTTTTAGTCTTAAAAAAGGATATATAATGGGATTTATAGGTCCTAATGGTGCCGGAAAAACTACAACAATTAAGCTTATAATGAATTTAATTAAAAAATCCTCCGGTGAAATTAAAATTTTTGGTATGGATAATATAAAGTATGAAAAAGAAGTTAAAAACAGAATTGGTTTTGTCTACGATGACTGCAATTTTTATGAAAATTTCAGCCTTATAGACAATGCCAAGATTATTGCAGATTTTTATAAGGACTGGAGCTGGAATGATTTTTACAATTATATGAATAGATTTAAGCTTGATAAGGATCAAAAAACAAAAGAACTGTCAAAGGGTATGAAAATACAGTTTGCTTTGGCAATTGCATTGTCTCATAATGCAGAGCTTCTTATTATGGATGAACCTACATCCGGGTTAGACCCAATTTTTAGGCATGAAATAGTAAACATATTGCAGGAATATATTGAAGATGGTAACAGAAGTATATTGTTTTCTACACATATAATTTCTGATATTGAAAAGATGGCTGATTATATAACATTTATCAATGAAGGGAAATTGGTATTTTCAGAAGAAAAAAATATATTAGAGGATACATACCGAATTGTAAAAGGCGGGCTTGATATATTAGATAACAATATAGAGCAGGAATGTATAAGGATTAAAAAGAATAAATTCGGATTTTCGAGTCTTACGCTTAATCACGAAAAACTTCAAGAAAAGTACGGTTCAAATATAATAATTGATAAACCTAATATTGAGGAAATCATGATTTATATGGCAGGAGAAAATTAATGAAAAAATTATTAAATAGAAATTTGTTTTTACAATGACTATATCAATAAAGGCATATAATAACGATAATTAAGCAGCCTTAGAGTTTGTAAGTTTATTATAAATGGTAGGTGATAATTTATGAAAACATTGATAAAACACAATTTATTATTATTGAAAAAGATTCATCCTGGTTATATAGTTTTGATGGTATTTATTATTGGATTACGGATAAAAAATGGTATCGGCTTATTCATAATTGCAATTCCCGCAATCGCATCAGTGTTTATGTTTACAATGGAAAGCTTTGACTGCAAAACATACGATATTCTTTTTAGTATGCCAATAACAAGGAAAGAATTTGCAAAAGCTAAAGTCCTATCGTTGATAATTGTATATGTAACTACTACGCTATTTATTTTAGTCTTATATTTTATTAGTGTGTTAAGCGGTACAACAAAACCTATAGAAATATTGCCTCTTTTGGTAGAACTGTCCGTAACATTTCCATTATCCGTTTTTTTAGGAGGACTATTTGGAGGAATGGGAGGAGATTCACGTGCTGCAGTGACCTTAATTTATGTATTAGTTATGAATATATTCATCGCTAATATAGATACCAACTTACAATTAGGAAAAGATAATATCTTGGATGTCTTGGTAGTAATAATCTTGTTAGGATTAAGCATTGCCTCCTATGTAGGTACAAAACGAAGTATTATTGACAGATATTTGGACATGGAATTATAATCAGAGCATTTTAGGCATTTTGGGGACGGACCTTGAAATGACAAATGAATGTGGTTATATATTTATGTTCTGTTTTTATGATTGTTGTTTGAGATTTGGTTTTGGAACAATTACTAATTTTTGTTCGTCTAAGATATTGAGGTGAAAAATATGAATAAAAAATTAATATATTTTATTGGTTTATTAGTTTTAGCAGTTATTATTATTGCATTAGTAAATCGATTTGTATTAAATGATAAAACTGATAAAGTAACATTTAATGCAAGTGTTATCGAAAACAACGGCACGTCTTTATTGGTAAGCCCTTTAGAAGGCTCATCAGAGCTTAATTCAAGCGATAAAATTGTTGTAAGAGTCCCGGTGGACAATGCTAATTTAAAGGACTTATCTGAATTTAATGTAGGAAGTATTGTTAAAATTACTTATGATGGAATGATAATGGAAAGTTATCCTGCCCAAATAAATGCTTATAATGTAGAAAGATTTGAAAACTAAAATTATAGGTGGTCAAGATGGTATTAGATGAGAAAATTATTACACTAAAAAATGGAGAAACATGTGTTTTGAGAAGTCCGGATGCTTCAGATGCAAAAGATTTGCTTGAGTATTTAAAAAAGACGGCAGTTGAAACGAATTTTTTGCTGCGTTATCCTGAAGAAGTAACAATGACAATTGAAGAAGAAAGAAATTTTATAAATTCAATAAGAGAAAACCCAAGG
>CAZCTI010000169.1:0-3448 GCA_964501385.1 uncultured Clostridia bacterium | reverse complement strand
ATGAAAATGTGCTCATTGATGTAACTGTGGCTGTTTCCCGCCCGGATGAAGTAAAGGTTAGTGAAGTAGAAAGAGTTTTTCCTGTTGGAAAAGTAAATGTAAATGCTGTACATGGAGGTTTAAGGACAGAAGGTCTTTATTTTACAAAATTTGGGGACAAGGATGACTCAATTGAGATTGCTGTTGCAAGTGTATCTGTAAAAATAAAAAAATGATGGGAGGTAATATTTTGAAGATCACTAATGAACAACTGAAAGAAATGTATTTGACAATGTTAAAAATTCGTAAGTTTGAAACAAGTGCGATGGATTTGTTTGCAGAGGGTAAAATTCCGGGATTTGTTCACCTTTATATAGGTGAAGAGGCTGTAGCGACAGGTGCTTGTGCCAATTTAAGACAAGATGATTACATAACAAGCACTCATAGAGGACATGGTCATATTATTGCTAAAGGCGGAGAATTAAAATTCATGATGGCTGAACTCTTCGGCAGAGAAGATGGATATTGCAAGGGCAAGGGTGGCTCAATGCACATAGCTGATGCAACAAGAGGAATTTTGGGAGCAAATGGAATAGTTGGTGCAGGTCATAATATTGCAGTTGGTTCCGGGTTGGCAATTCAACACAAGAAAACTGACCAAGTTTGTGTGTGCTTTTTTGGGGATGCATCTACAAACCAGAGTACCTTCCATGAAGCATTAAACTTAGCAAGCGTTTGGAAATTACCGGTAATATTTGTGTGCGAAAATAATGGATACGGGATTTCAGTAAGTCAAGCAAGGCATCAAGCTATTACTGATGTTTCTGTTAGAGCATCTGCATACAATATGCCTGGTATTACAATAGACGGAAATGATTTGTTTGCAGTATATGAGGCTGTTGGTGAAGCAGTGGCAAGGGCAAGAAAGGGACAGGGACCTACATTAATTGAATGCAAAACATATAGATGGAGAGGGCATTTTGAGGGAGATCCTACAGTTTACAGACCAGAAGGCGAATTGGAAGCATGGCTGAAAAAGGATCCTATTCCAAGAGTAGAAAAATATTTCTTAGACAACAGAGTTATGACGGAAGAAGAAATAAAACAAATGAATGATGATGTTGAAAAGATGGTTGAGGATGCGAAAGTATTTGCTGATAATAGTCCTGTCCCATCACTAGAATCAGCTCTAAAAGATGTGTATTCTGATATAGTTGAGGAGGGAAGAGTAAGATGAAAAAAATGACATATGCTGAAGGAATAAGAGAAGCAATGCGAACAAAGATGAAAGAAGATCCAAATGTTATATTATTTGGTGAGGACGTTGGGAAATTTGGAGGATGCTTTGGAGTAAGCGGAGATTTATGGCAAGAATTCGGTGATGAAAGAGTTCGTGACACACCAATTTCCGAAGGTGTTATAGTAGGTGCAGCTGTTGGTTCTGCTGCATGTGGGTTAAAACCCATTGCAGAATTAATGTTTATAGATTTTGTAACCGTTGGTATGGACCAACTTGTAAATCAGGCTGCAAAAATGAGGTATATGTTTGGTGGTAAAATTAATCTTCCTATGGTAGTAAGACTTCCTGCAGGTGCAGGCATTGGAGCTGCAGCACAGCATTCACAGTCTCTTGAAGCATGGGCAACACATGTTCCCGGACTAAAGGTTATATATCCGTCAAATGCACAGGATGCATACGGGCTCTTACTCACATCTATTGATGACCAAAATCCTGTAGTATTTATAGAAAACAAAGTTTTATATTCAATGAAAAATGATGTTGATGAAAATGAATTAAAACCGATTCCTTTTGGAAAAGCAAGAATTGCCAAGGAAGGTACCGATGTTTCTATAATTACATATGGCAGACAGGTTTATGATTCGCTTCAAGCAGCAGAAGAATTGGCTAAGGATGGAATAAATGCTGAAGTTATTGATTTAAGAACATTGTACCCTCTTGATAAAGAAACAATATTTAAATCAGTAGAAAAAACACATAAGGTTGTTTTGGTAAGTGAAGAATGTAAGAGAGGTGCTTATACAGGAGATATTGCAGCAATGATAGCTGAAGAATGCTTCTATGAATGCGATGCTCCTATTAAAAGAGTAGGTGCCTTAAATACTCCAATACCTTTTGCCACAGACCTTGAAAATTATGTAATACCAAATGCTAAAGATATAGAGTTGGCTGTAAAATCATTGTTCTAAGATATTGATGGGGCTGTTGCAGAATATATTCTGGCGTTGTCATCCTGAGCGTAGCGATGGATCTCATCTTTCAACAGCCCCTGTTTTGGAGGGTTGAAAATGGCTTCAATCGGAATAATAGCAAATCCTGCTTCCGGAAAGGATATAAGAAGACTTGTATCCCATGCTACGGTAATTGACAATAATGAAAAAATCAATATAGTTGAAAGAATTATTTTGGGAGCTCAAGCTTTAGGTGTAAAAAAGGTTTTTATAATGCCTGACTCATATAATATGGGATACAGGGTTGAAGACAAGCTTAACAGCTGCAATGAGCTTAAGTGTGAAATAAATGTAATAAATATGATGCGCTTTGACGGTATGGAGGATACTGTGAAGGCTGCGGATTATATGGAAAATAATGAAGAAATAAAATGCATAGTTACTCTTGGAGGGGATGGTACTAACAGAGCTGTTGCAAAGACTTTAAAAAACACTCCCATAATAACTATTTCTACGGGAACAAACAATGTTTATCCCATTATGCTTGAAGGAACCATTGCCGGCATGGCTGCAGCAGCAGTAGCTTCAGGTCGCTTTGATAAGAATAAATTTATAACTAAGGATAAGCGGATTGAAATATACAAAGATGATAAACTCTTAGATATTGCACTTATAGATGCTGTAATATCAAAGGATGTATTTATTGGTTCAAAAGCAATATGGGATATGGATTCAATAGAAAAAATATTTGTAACCAGAGGTCATCCTGCATCTATCGGTTTTTCTTCATTGGTGGGATGCAAAATGATTATTTATCCTGAAGATGATTTTGGAGCATGGGTGGATATTAATTTAAGCAATGAAAAGATAAAGGCACCAATTGCTGCCGGTGTGGTAGAAGCAATATCTGTAGGTGAACTTAACATTTTGGGTTTTGATGAAGAATATGAGTTTATAGCTAATAACAGGGGCACAATAGCCCTTGATGGAGAACGTGAGATTGAATTTTCAAAAGATCAGAAATTTGTTTTTAAGATAAGAAGGACAGGACCTTATCATGTTGATGTTATAAAAGCAATAGAAACTGCACAGTTAAATGGGTTCTTTACAATATAGAATTTTAATTGTATTATAAACAGGAGGTTAAGATGGCTGAATTTATTGTAATGCCAAAAATGGGACTGACCATGACGGAAGGGTTCCTAACAAATTGGAGAAAATCAGAAGGAGACACTGTAAACAAAGGTGAAATTTTGTTTGATGTAGAAACAGATAAGCT
>CAZCTI010000168.1:0-3476 GCA_964501385.1 uncultured Clostridia bacterium | reverse complement strand
ACCCTCTGTAGCAGTTGATTTCTTTAAGTCTTTTGATATTCAATGCTACATCACGCCTCATATCACCTTCTACAGGACGCTTATCTATTTCAGTTCTTAATTTTTGTACTTCTTCTTCAGTCAAATCCTTAATTCTTGTATCAGGATTTATGCCTGTTGCTTTTAAAATCTTATTTGATGTTGGTCTGCCTATTCCAAAAATATAAGTTAAACCAATTTCAACTCTCTTATCTCTGGGCAAATCAACGCCGGCGATTCTGGCCATTAAGCTACACCTCCTAGCTTCTAGTACTTAGTATTTTATTTATCCCTTAACCTTGTTTTTGTTTGTGCCTTGGATTTTCGCAAATCACCATAACTCTACCTTTTCGTCTGATAATCTTGCATTTTTCGCACAAAGGTTTTACTGATGGTCTTACTTTCATTGTAATACCTCCTTACTTTTTCCTCCATGTTATTCTTCCTCTTGTTAAATCATATGGTGATAATTCAACTGCTACTGTGTCTCCGGGAAGAATCTTGATGTAGTTCATCCTCAGTTTTCCAGAAATATGCGCTAAAATCTGGTGTCCATTCTGAAGCTCAACTATGAACATTGCATTAGGAAGTGCTTCCAGGACTTTGCCTTCGACTTCTATTACATCTTTCTTGGACATTGATCACTCAACCTCCGTTCCTGTTGATGCATATGGCTCCAATAGCTTTCTTACATATGCATCGTTTAGATTTTCGTTACATTGTAACTTTTTTGCAAATTCTGTCAATACTGTATTATAAATCACTAAATGCTTCACTTTCTTTTTTTTGGGAAGATTTAATTTTCTTAAATCTCCATCACATACCAACACAAATTGTTCATCAACAACCTGACAGATTAAGAATACTCTTCCTTTATCTCTGCCTGCTTTTGATTTAACTATTTGACCAATTTTTAAATCCGTTGCTAATTCCAATATATCACCCCTATAACAAAGTCAAAAGTTCCGGCTCGCCGTCAGTTATTGCCACTGTATGCTCATAATGAGCAGATGGTTTGCCATCAGAAGTGACAACCGTCCAGCCGTCCTCTAAAACCTTAACATTGTACGTTCCTGCATTTATCATAGGCTCAATAGCAAGGACCATTCCTTCTTGCAGCCGCGGACCTTTGTTAGGTTTTCCGAAATTAGGTACTTGCGGTGATTCATGCATTTTTTTCCCTATTCCGTGCCCAACATAATCTCTTACTACTGACAAACCCTGAGATTCTGCATAAGCTTGAATTGCATGTGATATATCTGACAGACGGTATGTGGTCTTGGCAAATTTAATACCTTCATAAAAGCTTTGTTTAGTTGCTTCAACTAAATGTTTCTTTTCTGCGTCTACATCTCCGACGAAAAAGGTCTTTGCACTGTCACCCACATATCCTTCTAATGTAGCACCTATATCTATACTGATTATATCTCCGGCTATAAGCTTTCTGCTGCTTGGAAATCCATGAACAACCTCTTCATTAACTGAAGCACATATGGAATATGGAAATCCGTTATAACCCTTAAATGTAGGTATAGCATTGTTTGACCTCAAGAAATCTTCAACCAATTGGTCAAGTTCTTTGGTAGTAACACCGGGTTTAATAGTGTTTCTCACTAATTCAAGAGACTGTGCTACTAAATGTCCGGCTTTTCTCATTATTTCAATTTCTCTTCTTGTTTTGAGAATAATCATATTATTTATTCCTCAATTTTGCAACAATATCTTTACCTACTACAGAAATAGGTCTTTCACCGTCTATATTAACTATTATACGCTTTTTTGTGTAATAATCAATAAGAGGTTCTGTCTGTTCCTGATAAACATTAATTCTGTTATTAACAGTTTCTTCAGTATCATCCTTACGCTGCAAAAGTTCGCCGCCGCAATTGTCACAAATTCCTAATTTTTCAGGTTTGTTAAATGTCATATGGTATGTCTGACCGCAATCTTTACATACACGTCTACCGACAGCTCTTTCAACAAGAAGTTCTTTTCTAACTATAATATTGATTACATAATCAAGACTTTGATTCATGCTTTTTAAAGCATCCTCCAAAGCATCTGCCTGGTAGATTGTTCTTGGAAATCCGTCTAACAAAAATCCGTTTTTACAATCATCCATAAGCAGTCTGTCTTTAACAAGTTCAACCGTTAATTCATCGGGAACCAATTTTCCTTGGTCCATGAACTCCTTAGCTTTCTTGCCAAGAGCAGTTCCTTCTTTTATATTTTTTCTGAAAATATCTCCGGTGGATATATGCGGTATTGAAAATTCATTTACAATTGTTTCTGCTTGAGTTCCCTTACCGGCTCCCGGAGGTCCCAATAAAATTGCTCTCATTTCCCTTACCTCTTTTCTATTTCAAAAATCCCTTATAATGTCTCATTATCATTTGAGCTTCTATTTGTTTCATAGTTTCAAGTGCAACACCTGTTACTATCAATAGGGATGTTCCACCAAAATTGATTTTCAAATTAGTAAATGAGAAAACCAATGTTGGAATTGTTGCGATTATTGCAAGTGCAATTGCTCCTGCTATTGTAATTCTGTTTAATACTTTGTTTAAATATTCCGCAGTAGGTCTACCCGGTCTTATACCTGGGATAAATCCTCCGTTTTCTTTAAGGGTATTTGAGTATTCAAATGGATTGAATTGTACCGCTGTATAGAAATAAGTAAAGAATACTATAAGCAAAATATTTAAAACTGTATACAAATACACTCCCGGGCTTTGTGCCGGTGAAAAATATTTCTGAACTCCTGCTGCCATTGATGGGAAGAAGAATGCTAATGTTTGTGGTATTGCCAAAAGTGTTGAAGCAAATATTACAGGCATAACTCCGGCCATTAACACTTTCATAGGAATGTGTGTGCTTTGTCCGCCGTACATTTTTCTTCCAACAACTCTTTTAGCATACTGAACAGGTATTTTTCTTTCTCCCTGCTGAATAGCAATTACACCAACTATTATAAAGAAAGCAAATATCAGGAATATCAATACTTCTAATATATTTACCGCACCATTTTGGAATTGAACAAATATCGTACCAAAATCACGTGGATACTGTGATACTATACCTATCATAATCAACAGTGATATACCATTGCCAATACCTTTTTCGGTTATCAGCTCACCTAACCACATAAGGAATGCTGTTCCTGCTGTTAAAACTATTATTACTGTAGCAATTGATAAGAAGCTTTTTTCAATAATTGCTGAATTAAAGAATCCAACACTGTATGCAGTAGCTTGAATCAATGCTAAAATAACAGTAATATATCTGGTCCACTGACCCATTTTTTTCTGTCCGTCTTCTGCTTTAAATATTTCTTCCAATTTAGGAATAGCAATTGATAAAAGCTGAAGAATAATTGAAGACGTAATGTATGGATAAATATTTAATGCAAATATTGTAAAATCTTTGAAAGCACCGCCGCTCATCATGTTGAAGAAGTC
>CAZCTI010000167.1:0-3478 GCA_964501385.1 uncultured Clostridia bacterium | reverse complement strand
ATAATATAAATACACAATTTTTAAATTCTGTAAATAATTAGGAGGGACAAGGAATGAAGAAGTTAATTAGTTTAATGTTGGTTTTAATGATGATTCTATCAGCATGCAGCCAGCCTGCACAAAAACCGGCAGAGCAAAAATCAGAAAGAACGTTTGAAGGCAAAATTGCAATTGTTACAAACACACTTTCTCAGAATGAAGAAGAATTCCGTTCAGCTGAATTGTTGGTAAATACATACGGAAAAGATAAAATCGAACACGTATTATGGCCAGATAACTTCATGACTGAGCAAGAACAAATGATCAGTACAATAGCTAAATTAGGATCTGATCCGGAAATTAAAGCGTTGATAATCAATCAGGCTGTTCCCGGAACCAATGCAGCTGTTGACAAACTTTTAGAAACTCGTGATGACATGTTTATAGTTTACTGTACACCACAGGAAAATCCACCTGACGTTGCAGAAAGAGCAGACTTGATTCTTAATCCGGACGAATTGAAAATGGGAGATGCTATTCCGGTACAAGCACAAAAATTAGGAGCAAAAACATTAGTTCACTATTCATTCCCAAGACATATGTCAATCGTTATGCTTGCAGCAAGACGTGATTTAATGATTGCAAAATGTAAAGAAATAGGACTTCAATTCTATGATGCTACAGCTCCAGACCCAACAAGTGACGTAGGAGTACCCGGAGCACAACAATTCATACTTGAAGATGTTCCTAAATTAGTTGACAGATTTGGAAAAGACACAGCATTCTTCTCAACAAACTGTGCAATGCAGACACCGCTTATAAAAGCAAGTGTTGATGCAGGAGCAATTTATCCACAACCATGCTGTCCATCTCCATACCATGGATATCCATCAGCTTTAGGTATTGAATCTACAGGTTATTCTGTTGATGCAATGGCTCAGGTTATAAGTGAAACTGCCAAAGCACTTAAAGAAAAAGGAGTATTAGGCAGATTCTCAACATGGCCGGTACCTGTTGCTATGATGAATACAGTATCTTCTGCAGAATATGCTATTGAATGGATTAACGGCAAAGTAAGCAAGGATACTCTTGATGTAAAGGTTCTTGAAGAAAAAATGGCTGAATATGCTAAGTTACCTGTTACTACAAGCTCGTATACAGAAGAAGGTTTAGAAATTCCACATTTCAGATTAATAATTATGGATTTCTTAACTTATGGTGAAGAACATATTATTAAATAAAAAATAGTTAAATAGTTTTATAGATTAAGGAATGTTTCAGAATTTCTTATTAGGAACTTCTGATTCATTCCTTTGCTAATTAAGTAATGTCATACAACAGGAGGTAAAAATGAGTGATAACCTTCTAAGCTTAAAACATGTTTCAAAGGAATACTCCGGAAACAGAGTATTGAAGGATATAAATATTGAGCTAAAAAAAGGTGAAATTCATGCACTTATAGGTGAAAACGGAGCAGGAAAATCTACTTTAATGAATATTCTTTTTGGCATGCCGGTAATTCATACAACAGGTGGTTATGAAGGCAGTATAGAAATCGACGGTCAGGAGACAAACATAAAAAGTCCTCATGATGCCATGGCTTATGGAATCGGTATGGTTCACCAGGAGTTTATGCTTATTCCTGGATTTACCATTATGGAAAATATTAAGCTAAATAGAGAAATTACAAAGCCAAATATTGTAAGCTCTGTGTTGGGCAAGCGTCTTGAAACATTGAATGTTAAAAAAATGAATGAAGATGCAAGAAAAGCTTTAGATACATTGGATATGAACATTGATGAATTCCTACCGGTGGCAGGGCTCCCTGTAGGACATATGCAGTTTATTGAAATTGCGAGAGAAATAGACAAAACAGGCATAAAGATTCTTGTTTTTGACGAACCTACAGCAGTTTTAGCAGAAGCAGAAGCAAAAAATTTATTAAATGCTATAAGAAAACTATCGCAAAAAGGAATCGGAATAATTTTTATAAGCCATAGACTTGATGAAATAATTGACGTGGCTGATACTGTTACAGTTCTTAGAGACGGAGAGCATGTAGTTACAAAAGATGTTAAAGATACTAATAAATATGAAATAGCACAATTGATGGTTGGAAGAAAAATCAACATCGACAGAGGAGAAGGAAAAAACAAAAATATTGTTGATGAAGATATACTAAGTATAAATAATTTAGTTGTTGCAATGCCAGGGGAAAGAGTAAAAGGTATTGACCTTAAAGTAAAAAAAGGTGAAATAGTTGGAATAGGCGGTTTGGCCGGTCAAGGCAAGTTGGGAATAGCAAATGGACTTATGGGAATATTTCCTGCAAAAGGAGAAGTAATATTTGACGGCAAAAAATTGACTTTAAATGATCCGAAATCAGCTATAAAATCAGGTCTTGCATTTGTGAGTGAAGACAGAAAGGGAATTGGTCTTTTGTTGGATGAATCAATTGAAGATAATATTTCATTTTCTGCCATGCAGATAAATAATAATTTTTTGACTCAAATTGGACCTATTAAATTAAAGGATTCAGCTAAAATCAGAAGTCATGCTGTTAAAATGATTAAAGATTTAGATATAAGATGTACATCTTCATTGCAAAAAACAGGACGTTTAAGCGGAGGTAACCAGCAAAAAGTATGCGTTGCAAGAGCTTTGACTTTGAATCCTAAACTGCTGTTAGTTTCTGAACCTACCAGGGGAATAGATATCGGAGCAAAAAAATTAGTACTTGATTTACTTAAACAATTAAATAATGAAGGTATGACAATAGTAATGACTTCTTCGGAATTAGCAGAATTAAGAAGCATATGCGATAGGATTGTTATAATATGTGAAGGTAAAGTTGAAGGAGTTCTTTCTCCCGAAGCACCTGATGCTGAATTTGGATTGATGATGTCAGGCAGCAAACATCAAGAAGGGAGTGAGGCATAATGGTTGGTGTAAAAGAAAAAAGAGCAAATTATAAAGATATTGTAAATAAAATTGGCTTTCCCACATTAATGATTGGAGGGTTCTGGGTTCTTTTAATTATTGCTGGCGGTTTTTTGGGAATATCTATGACAACCTTGGTAAGTGATACATTAAAGCGTGCCGGTATGAATGGTATATTAGTGTTAGCTATGGTACCCTCAATACAGTCGGGAACAGGACCTAACTTTGCACTTCCTGTAGGTATAGTTTGTGGCTTATTTGCTATTGTTTGTGCAATCGAATTTGGATTTACAGGCTGGGCATGGTTATTTGTATCTATTGCTTTTGCTATACCATTGGCTACAGTTATTGGATACTTATACGGTAAATTGTTAAATGCCGTTAAAGGCTCTGAAATGACAATAGCCACCTATACCGGATTTTCAATTGTTGCATTCATGTGCCTTCCATGGCTTATGATACCATTCAAAAGCAGAAACATGGGTTGGTTTATTGGAACGGGGCTAAGAGAAACAATCCAGCTTGATGCAATAGGCGGGGAGCAAATATTAAGCAAATT
>CAZCTI010000166.1:0-3511 GCA_964501385.1 uncultured Clostridia bacterium | reverse complement strand
AACTATTGTGAGGTTAGTATGGAAAAATCAGCAAATAAGAAATTATCTTCTTCGGAGTTGTCATTTTTCTGCATGCAGATTGCTATGATATTAAAATCAGGAATGCTTATATCCGATGGAATTGATTGGATGTATGATGATATAAAAAAAGGCAATGTCAAAAATGCACTCTATTCTTTAAAAAACCAATTGTCTGGCAAGCTTCCCTTGCATGAAGCAATGAAAAACTCAGGATATTTTCCTTCATATATTGTAAATATGAGCCAAATAGGAAGTGTGACCGGTAAGCTTGAAGAAGTAATGATATCATTATCCGAATACTATGACAGGGAAGATTATCTGAAGGGAAAAATAAGAAATTCAATTTTCTATCCTGCAATGCTTTTTGTAATGATGTCATTTGTAATAATATTATTAGTAACTAAAATATTTCCTATATTTGAAGGAATGCTTAAGGAGCTTGGAGCTACCTCAAATGCATCATTTTTGGTATCCTTCTCTGATGGGATTATGGCAGGAAAAATTGTCATGATATTAGTTATCTTAGCAATGACTGTGATTGCTTTAATTTTTATTATTAATAGAACAAAAAGCGGGAAAAACACGCTTAACAAATTCTTGAGCAGTTTTACATATACCAAATCAATAATGAAGAAAATTACTGCATATAGATTTTCATCATCTATGTCACTATTACTTAACAGTGGCATGAATATCGATTCTTCAATTGATTTATTATTGGATATTGTTGAGGATCCAATATTGAAGGAAAAAATTCAATTATGCAAGAATTTAATGAAGTCTGGAGAAAGTTTCCTTGACTCGGTAAATAAATTATCCTTATTTCAAAGTATGCATATGCAGATGCTAAGTATGTCACAGAGAACCGGAGAAATGGATGTTGTAATGAAAAAACTCACCAATATATATGAAAATGAAGCTGACCAAGCAATCAACAATTCTGTTTCATTGATAGAACCGGTGCTGGTCGGTATTTTATCAGTTGTAATTGGAGTTATACTTATTTCTGTAATGCTCCCTTTAATGAACATAATGTCTTCTATAGGATAACTGAAAGGAATGATATTGTGAAAAATTATAAATTTAAGGTTTTTTATATTATTTTAATAGTAATGTTAATTGCATATATGTACATAGCGGTTAAAAACACTCAAACCAAAAGCAATGATGAAAGCTATAAAATTTTGTCTGATGCAATTATGAGAAGTGCTGTTCAATGCTATGCCATTGAAGGGTTTTATCCACCTAATGTAAAATATCTTGAAGAAAACTACGGCTTGTTGGTTGACCACGACAAATATTTTGTAAGCTACAGCATTTTTGCTTCCAACATAATTCCTGAAATACAAGTATTCAAAAAGAATATACAATGATAGAAAGGAAGAATATGAATAGACAAATAAACTCAAAACCATTTTCATTTCAATTTATATTTATAATGCTTCTCTATCTTATTATTGTAGTTTTGTCAGTAATGATTATTTCTTTGGGCAAAAACATATATGACAATATAAATGAAGATAGAAACACAAATTATGAGCTACGTGTTTCGCTTTTCTACATAGCAAACAAAATAAGGCAGTCCGATAAAAAGGGCACTGTTGAAATAAAACAGCTGCATGGAGTTAATGCAGTTGTAATCAATGAAGTTTATGATGAAGAAAAATATCAAACATGGATATATTTTTATGATGGTGCAATATATGAAATGTTCACTGATGAAGAAACAACATTTGATTTAGCTGATGGTATGAAGGTAGTGGAAGCAGATTTATTTAATATAGAAGAAATTAGTCATAGCTTGTATAAATTCACTGCAGCAAGCAAGGAAGAAAAAGCAGAGCTTAGTTTATTTTTATATTCAAATTAAGGTGAAGTATGAAAAATAAAGTATCATTAAATTTAAATGTGTCACTGTTGGAAATTCTATTGTCAGTTTTAATATTCGCTGTTGCCGGAATAATAATGCTTAATTGTTTTGCAATTGCAAGATTTACACAAATCAGAGCCAATGATAAGGCAATAGCGGGAACAATACTACAATCTGACCTCGAAATTATTAAATCATTAAACAGCGTTGATAAAGTCCGAGAATTCTTAGACAATACTTATGAATCAAAAACAATAGGCGACAGCAATTGTATTTATGAAAAATATTACGATGAAAATTGGAATAAAGGTACTGCTAAAGAATATGGAGTAACCATAATATTAAATGGTGAGAAAACAGCATCAGGCAGTCTTATAAGTATTAGTATTTCTGCAGAAAAAGTAAAACCTTATCCATTTATTAAAAAAGAGGGTGCTGAAAAAATTTATTCAATTGAAACTAAAAAGTTTTTTCCTGCATTTGGAGGCTATTATGAATAAAAGGATGAATGTTTCTGTAGGAATGGGTGGTACTCTCATTATAACCGTATTTGTAGTTTTATGCTTAATGGTTTTTGCTGTATTGTCATTTACAACTGCTCATTCAGATTTAAAATTATCTAACAAAGCTCAGGAAATTACTGCTGATTATTACAGCATTCATGGCAGAGCTGAAGAAAAACTGTCAGAAATAAATGATATATTGCTTAAAACGGATGAGTATAAAATTATTAGTGATTTATCATGTATTAACGGTGTTTCATTTATTGATGATGAAAATTTAATTGTACAATACGAGGTATTAGGTCAGAAAAATCAGAAAATAAGTATTGAATTAAATATATTGCACGATACAAAGGGATATTATTATGAAATTGCGGCTTGGAATTTATCAAATATTGAGCTGCCTGTTTATGAAGATGAAATTATAGATATATGGGAAGGTATTGAATGATGGATATTATGAATATTTTTAAAGTTGCTATTGATAAAAAGGCTTCAGATATTTTTATAATTGCAGGCAGACCAATTAGTTATAAAATTTTGGGTGATATAGTGAATTTTGATGAAACTTCTCTCTCTTCGGAAGATACATACAATATTATAAGTGAAATTTTTAGCATTGCCAATGAAAAGGATTTGAATATTCTTGAGAGTGAGGGGGATGTAGATTTTTCATTTTCACTTTCAAAGTTTGGAAGATTCAGAGTAAGTGCTTACAAACAACGTAATTCTTTTGCTGCAGTAATAAGAGTAGTATTTTTTGAACTTCCTGACCCACAGAAATTAGGTATACCTGATATTGTAATGAATTTATACAAAAAGACAAAGGGACTCGTTCTGATAACAGGTCCTGCAGGCAGCGGAAAATCTACAACCTTGGCTTGTATTATTGACAAAATAAACAGAGAGCGAAACTGTCATATTATGACATTTGAAGACCCTATAGAATTTATTCATCAGCATAAAAAATCAATCGTTAGTCAAAGAGAAATTTCAACTGATACAAAAGGCTATAATTCTTCTCTTCGTTCTGCGTTGAGACAAGCACCTGATGTTATGCTAATAGGTGAAATGAGGGATTTGGAAACTATTGAAATTGCTCTTACTGCTGCAGAAA
>CAZCTI010000165.1:0-3519 GCA_964501385.1 uncultured Clostridia bacterium | reverse complement strand
TACAACGGCTATAATTGTAGGAATAACCCATTCATTTATAAATGTTTTCATTTTATCCGTCCTTTTATTATATATTAAGTTAATTTGTCTCTCTTGATATTTATTATACCAACTTATTCTCTATCAAGCAATATAACAATGATGAGATTTTTTAGTTGCTTTGCTAATATTAATAATGTTATCATTTAGACAGAAAATATTAGTAATATTATTAAAAGAAAAATAGATATGTTGAATGGTTTACATATGCTTTTAATGGGTATATAGCAATACAAGGAGGAATTATGAACAATATTTTATTTGCATTTGGATTAACATTAATCGCAGGATTAAGTACCGGTATTGGTAGTGCTTTAGCATTTTTTACAAAGAAAACAAATACAAAGTTTTTAGCAATAAGCCTTGGTTTTTCGGCAGGAGTTATGATATATGTTTCAATGGTTGAAATATATGTTAAGGCAAAGGACAGCTTAGTATCAGAGCTCGGTTTAAAGATGGGTTCTTGGGTAACCGTCGCAGCATTTTTTGGGGGGATGCTTTTAATAGCAATAATTGACAAAGTTATACCCAATGAAGAAAATCCTCACCATTTGCACAATGTTGAAGAAATAAAAGAATCAAAAGTCCAGGTAGAAGATAATCTCATGAGAACAGGATTGTTTACAGCATTGGCTGTTGGAATACATAATTTTCCGGAAGGTCTTGCAACATTTATATCTGCTCTTCAAGAGCCTACAATTGCAATACCTATAACCGTAGCAATAGCAATACATAATATACCTGAAGGAATTTCCATATCTGTTCCTATTTATTACGCTACAGGAGACAGAAAAAAAGCTTTTAAGTATTCCTTTCTATCAGGGCTTGCGGAACCAATAGGAGCATTGGTTGGTTACTTAATATTGATGCCCTTTCTTAATGACATGATGTTTGGAATAATTTTTGCTGTAGTTGCAGGAATTATGATATATATTTCATTGGATGAACTGCTTCCTTCAGCACAAAAATACGGCGAACATCACCTATCCATAGGTGGTCTTATAGCCGGCATGGCAGTAATGGCAGTGAGCCTTTTATTATTTATATAGCAGCTATACAATAACCCTTAATGAAGGCTTAATAATAAATGTATCAGACTCTATAACGAATAGAGTCTTTTTCTTAGATTTGACATATAACATCAAATCATTAATTTCACATGTATTTCTACATAGAATTATTATGAATTTTGATTTATTGATAATATATTTATTTTTCTTTCTTATACAATCATTTGTATAATGATACTGCATTAATATTTCCTTATCAATTTTTTGCATTATTGAATAATATTTATTTCTTTGAGTTTCATTCCACGCTACAGGTAAAGATTCATAGGGCAATACTGCCTCTATGTATAATTGCGGATAATCTTCTTTTAAATCAAGGGCAATTTCAACAGCAAATTGTTCAAATCCAAGTTCCATTCCACTGACAAAACATGTTACACGATAATCTTTTATTAGGCTGTTAATTATTGCTTTAAGCTTGTACTTTAAATCAGTTTTTTGTTCTTTATTCAGAACAGTTATATTATAGTCATAGTCAATAAAACAACATGTCCTTGCATATTTCACTCTAGCACCTCAAAATTATAATGTTATACGCCATAAGCGTTATTTTATAATTATAGCTTATTTAATGATGGTTTTGCAATAGCTAATATATAATGGGGTGATTAAAATGGATCCGAACATAATGATGCAAATAGGTAAGAGATTACGAAGACATAGAGAAAATATGAATTTTACAAGAGAAGAATTTGCCGAAAAAGCTAATATATCTCCTCAATTCTTAGCTGAAATTGAAAATGGTAAAAAGGGAATGTCTGTAGATACACTTTATAAAATATGCAGGAATCTTTCAATATCTGCAGATTACATATTATTTGGTCCTTTATCAAATGATTCTTTATCTGATTCAGCAAAAAATATAATAGATAATCTTCCGGATTCCTTGTTGTCATATACCGAAGACATAATTCAAATTGTTAATAATATTGTTGCGGAATCTAAAGATAAATATCAATAAATGTAATTTCGTCATTTTGGGGACGGACTTAAAAAACTACCTAATCAATAAGTAGATTAGGCAGTTTTTTTGTCATTCAATTTGAAAGGCTGCCTTATTTTGACAACCTGTTCCTTATTTTAATAGATTTAATACGCTGTTCATAAAACCGTCGAAGCTTGTTGTTAATATATAATTTAAAAACATAACTTCTCCGATTCCATTTTCATTAACCAAATCCACTATACTTTCCTTATAATGTCTTGGGTCAACTACATATACCTCACTGTAATGAGGAGTTAAAAATGGTACAAACGCATTTCCGTAGGAGTCTTTTATTACCATAATTTTTTTGTCTGTCTCTGCATTAGTTTTAATAACTCCAAGGGCGAAATCACCCCCTAAGAAAATACCGTACTTTTGATCTAACATAGTATACTTTTTGTTGATAACATCACCATTATAAGATTTCTTTTCCCCTGATTCTTTGTCATAGTAAAAAATTTTCATGTCGGTTTTTACAGGAGGAATGTAATAAACTACAGTATCCGGGTTTTTATTTACAGTTTCAGATGGATTTACAGTAGATATATAGCCTAAATAATCACGAGCCTCATTATTCTTATAATTATCCAAAGGAACTGCTTCAAGTCCAGCTGCCTTGGCAAACCCGGTATATCCATAATATGCTCCAAGGGCTGTCCAGTGATGGTCTGTTCTGTAATAAACATATTCGTCTTTATGTTCCTTAATAGGTGTATATGCATCTACAGAAATTATATTATCCGAAAAATTATCATTTACAAATTTCATAGCATCAATTTGTGAATCAGATAAATTTTTGTATTTTTCGTTTTCTAAGAATTCAATTTGAATAGGTGCAAGCAATGAGTATACCTTCACATTTTCGCCAAATTTTTCGCTTGCAGTATTAACCATATCAGCATATAATTTAGCTTTTTCCTGGTTAAATTTATACAATTCCATTACAGTATCATTTAAAATTAGCAAATTTCCTTTAGTGGTTGCTACAGGATCATCGTCATTGGGACCATCACTTGCATTATCTTTTTGTTCCTGATTGCCGCCTACATTTTGCCCGGCAAAATCAACCAAAGTTACTTCCTCTTCTCTCCTAATTCCTCTCAATGAGGTAATATTTTTGCTTACTTTAACTAATTTTTCCCTGTTAAAGAAATGGTCAGCAAAAAAATCTTCAAAATCTCTGAAATACTTCCCGGATAATAGATTATCCAAACTGTAAACAGGTCTTTGAGCCAAAGTTCTGTTTTCGACCTCAGAAACTGTTTTATCCTTAGGAGCTAACATGTTTAAAATTGTAAATATATAAACTAATGATAAAAATATAAATATATTTAAAAATGATAAATGATTTTTCTTATCCATAACTACCTCCTAAAACCTAAAGTATAAAAACGGATTATAAGTTTGTCCAATAAGAAGTATTGT
>CAZCTI010000164.1:0-3557 GCA_964501385.1 uncultured Clostridia bacterium | reverse complement strand
ATTGAAATAGAAGGAGAGAATCATTTGAGAATTTTAGTACTTACAGGAAGCCCACTACAAATGTTTATGTAAATATCTAAAGTGGAAAGAAGGCGGGACACTGTTGGCTTATGGATTAGCTACCAAGCAGGATGCCGAAAATAGTCCTTATAAAGAATTAGCCAAAAAATTTGTAAAAGGAATAAATTAGGGGGTGCCCATGAACGAAGTAATTAAATTGTTAAAATCTCATACATCAATCCGAAAATTTAATGAAACACAAATAACTGATGAACAAATACAGCACATTATAGAATCTGCAATGCAAGGAGCAACTGCCGGAAACATGATGGCTTATAGCATTATTAAAATAAGGTCGAAGGATACTCTTTCTAAGCTGTCAAAAAGCTGCGACAATCAGCCCTTTATAGCAGATGCTGACTTGGCACTTTTGTTTGTTGCCGACAATTATAAGTGGCATAAATTTTATGAGCAACGAATAATCTCTGAAACATTCCCAAACTATAAAGGTCCTTCCATAAGTGATTTCATATTAGGTATTGAAGATGGAATAATTGCAGCACAAAATGCGGTAATAGCAGCAGAAAGCTTAGGCATTGGAACCTGCTACATTGGTGATATAATGGAAAATTATGAATATCACAAGGAGCTTTTTAATCTGCCTGAATACACAATGCCCATAGCATTAGTTGTAATGGGTAACTATGATACTAAGCCTCAAATTAGAGAAAGATTTGATAAATCATATGTAGTATTTGATGAAGTTTATCCAACAGTAACAGAAGAATTTATTAATAATATGTTTTCAAAAAATGAAATAAAGGATAAAGACTTTGCTGTAAAGTTTTATAAAAGAAAAATGGACGCACCATTTTTTAAGGAAATGATTAGGTCTATAAAGCTGTATCTCAGTGAATGGAATTGATTTTAACAATAATGGGAATACAGGGGGTGTATTTCCATAAGTGGAGTAAAGAGAGCAGTTGGAATTCTTCTGCATTTGGAAAAGGCAGGACCTTTGATTGGGTTCTGCCTTATAAGTAAAATGTACGAAATCTTAGTTGATACATGCGGTTGCTATAATATCTGCACCGCTGTCGCATATATTTGAAATAATTACATCCTTGCTTTTTATAGGCGCTGTTACTTTTATCTCTTTAATTACTTTCATACATTCCATAATTAATTCTTTGGGAATAGGTTTATTAGACCTAACTAATTTCAGCTTTTTTTGTCAATTCATTTTCGGGAATTAATCCAACTGACAAGAGCAACGTGTCACATGGAATGAATTCTTCAGTATCTAAAATGGGTTTTTTATTTTCATCGACTTCTGCCACATATACACCTTCAACCCTTTGATAACCTGCTATCTTTGTGACTGTGTGCGAAAGTTTCAGCGTAATATTAAAATCATCTAAGCATTGGACTCTGTTCCTATTAAGCCCTGCCAAAAAGTCCATTATTTCTACAACCGCAATTACATTAGATCCTTCAAGCGTTAAGCGTCTTGCCATAATCATTCCTATATCACCAGAGCCTAAAATGACTATATTTTTGCCGACCATTGCATTTTGGCGATTAATTAATCTTTGTGCCGTACCTGCTGTATAAATTCCTGCAGGTCTTGCACCCGGAATCATAATATTTGCCCTTGTTCTTTCTCTACAACCCATTGCAAGTATTATGCTTTTTGAAATAACTTTTGTCATACCAAATTCGCTGTTTACGCATATTATAGTTTTTGCTTCGGGCAAAATTTCTAAAACCATGGATTCAAAAAGCATATCCACGCCGAGTTCCTTTGCCTCTAAAGCCAATTTTTCCGAATACTCCGGCCCTGTCAATTCCTCTTTGAAATAGGAAAGCCCAAATCCGGGATGAATGCATTGTTGCAATATTCCGCCTATTTTATTATCTCTTTCAACAATGATTACCTTTTCAGCCCCATGTTTTTTAGCCGCGATAGCGGCGGAAAGGCCGGCAGGTCCACCTCCGATTACAGAGATGTCGCAATTTAGATTTAACTACCGCACCACCGTATACCCGTCTTAGATATCCTCTATCTTCCAAATATTCTAAATCTCTTCTGATTGTTTCAATTGAAACGTTAAAAGTTTTTATCAATTCACTTACCTTAACCATCCTGTTACTTGAAATCATTTGAACAATTTTATTTCTTCTATCATGCATCATGATTAATCCCTCCATGTTTCAACCTTTAAAACTGCATTTTGCCGAACCTTTTTTAAATTTTATCTGATATTATATTATATATGGAAAGGCTTTTCATAATTGTCGAAAAATATAAAAAATTCGAACAATGTAATAGTATTAAAGTTCTAGATAAGCAAATTAATTAGCATTAATTCCCTGGCTGATGGTTAAGCCGCTTCTTCTTCTGTTTCTAACTCTATACCTTTTTCCAATGAAAGAATCTTAACAGGACAATTAACTACACAGGTATTGCATTTTATGCAATCTAAATTATCAAGCTGGTTATTATCTGAAAATTCTTTGTAAGGTGCAAGCTGAAATGGACATACCTTGGCACATTTCCCACAACTTATACATTTATCTTTATCTGAAATTGTTATTTTCTTTTCGGTGTTTTTAGCAATTCCTAATTTCCTTCCTAATGAATGGGATAATTTTTGTATGGTTCCCATAGGACAGAACTGGCACCAGGTTCTGGGATTAATAAATATAGCAAGAGCACCGCCTACAATCAAAACCATTAAATAGGTATACGAGAACAATAAACCTAATTTGTCTAAAATATCATAGGTTCCCCAGAATTGTGATACAGCAATTATTTTTCTTGTGAAATTAGTCATAAAAAATATAAAGAAACCAATTATCATGGGTTTTGATTTAAAAAACGCCGGTATCTTCTTATTTTTGCTTATAGGCAAAATTATCTTATCAAATAAGCTCCCGTGAAAACAAATATTACCGCACCAATATCTGCCATTGAAAAATGATGTAATGGTTAGACCTGCCATTATTAGCATTACTGTCAATCCTAATTTAGGCTCCCACAAACCTCCTATTGCAATTACTATTGTTCCAATCCACCCGTATTTTCTTATCGGGTTAAAAATTCTATTAGCCCTAATGTAATAACTTTTTTTCTGCTTCTGCATTATTACCTCCTGAAAATTTGACTATCCCACCCATAATATGCAAAAAAAAATTTGGTTCTGTGAGCCAATCACATTCAGGATTGATAAAACTTGGCAATCAGGAGATTTTTATTAACAATATGGAATAAAGACAGCGACGAAGAGTGGCTAACTGAAATACAAATTCCCGTTTTTTAAAGAAATGATTAGGTCTATAAGGATGTACATTAGTGAATGGAATTGATTTGATAATTAAATAATGTATTATAAAACACAGCAGGGCAAAACTCTGCTGTGTTATTTATAAAATGCGTGAATAATAATCGAGAATTTAGCATTCTATATGTTGAAAAATGTATTAATTTGCTATATAATATAGATATTAGAAATAAAATCTTAAATCTTCACATTTTAGTTTATTGACCGTTTTAT
>CAZCTI010000163.1:0-3560 GCA_964501385.1 uncultured Clostridia bacterium | reverse complement strand
GAGCCCAGACTTGCTAAGGAATGGGTTATTTCTGATGACGGAATGGGAATTACATTTACATTAAGGGATGATGTTTATTTTCATAATGGTAGACAGATGAAAGCCAAGGATGTTGAGTATTCCTTTAACAGACTGAAGGATGCAGAAAGCCCAAGAGCAAGGGATTATGAAAATATAGTAAAAATTGAAGTTTTAGATGATTATAAAATAAAATTTACAACTAAAGCATTGGATGTTGAGCTGTTAAAAAGCTTTGTTTATCCATGGGCAGCTGTAGTGCCTGAAGAAGAGGTTGCGAATTTAAAAACTAAACCTGTTGGAACAGGTGCATTTACTTTAAAAGAATGGGTTCCACAGCAACATTTGATTTTACAAAAAAATGATAATTATTACGGAGGTGAAATAAAACTCCAAACAGTTAAGATGGTTTTAATACCTGATGCTACAAGCATGATGGCAGGCTTCCAGGTAGGAGACCTTGATATTATCCCGTTAAGCGGAGACCAAGTAACAATGGTTGAAGGAAATGAAAATTATAAAGTAATTTCAGAGCCTATGAATGCTGTGCAAATTATGTCACTTAACACAAAAAATGAATTTCTTTCCAATGAAAAAGTAAGACAGGCAATGGCAATGGCAATTAATAAGGATGAAGTTATTGAAGCATCAATGTTTGGATATGGTGCAAAAATAGGCTCGCACTTGCCACCTACATCACCTGATTATTATGACACTAATAATATTATTGAATATAATCCTGAAAAGGCTAAGGAGCTGTTAAAGGAAGCAGGATATGAAAACGGGTTTACAATTAATATGTCGCTTCCTAAAAACTATCAAATTCATGTTGATGCAGGCCAGGTAATTGCAGACCAATTAGGGAAAATCGGTATAAATGTGAATATTCAGCTTATTGAATGGGGAACATGGTTAAGCGATGTATACGGTGCAAAGAATTTTGATTCTACTGTTGTAGGACATACCGGAAGACTTGATTCATATGCATTTTTATCAAGATATAGATCAGAAAGCAATGACTATATAAGTTTAACTACCGGGGAAGTTGACGAATTGCTTAAAAATGCTCTTAAAGAATTAGATCACAATAAAAGGAAAGAAATTTACAAAGAGATACAGGTTATTTTAGCTAATAAGCTTCCAGCAATTTATCTGCAAACTCCTCATACTATGTTGGCGTTGCAGAAAAATGTTGAAGGGATGGAGATATTCCCCATTGACTTTTATGATTTTAAGGAAGTGTATTTTACGAAATAAAAAGCTAACTTCCTAACTTGAGGTGTTTATGTTAAGTTACATTTTAGACAGACTTAAAAGCTCAATTGTTGTTTTGTTTGTGGTGTCGGTTATTACGTTTTTTGTTTTGATGATAATACCCGGCAATCCTGCACAGCTAATATTGGGAACAGATGCCACTCCCGAAATGATAGAGGAGCTGCAAGCTGCAATGGGGCTTAACAGACCCCTTTATCAGCAATATTTAAGCTGGCTTATGGATTTGCTAAAGCTAAATATGGGGAAATCCTATGTATATGGAGAATCGGTTACTGCCTTAATAATTAGAAGTATACCCGTAACTTTTTCCATATCAATTTTTGCAATGATTATGGCAGTTTTTATAGCATTCCTTTTTGGAATGGTATCAGCAATCAAGAAAAACAGTATAATTGATTATTTTTCGAGAAGTATCATGCAGCTTGGAGCAGCCATCCCTTCCTTCTGGATAGGGATGGTTTTTATTGTTTATTTTGGAGTAAAGCTAAAATTATTCCCGGTCTCAGGCTTTGTTCCAATTGAACAAGACTTTGCAGGATTTATAAGGAGTATTTTTTTGCCTTCTGTTGTTTTAGCAATAGGCGAGATAGGAACACTTTTAAGAATTATAAGAAGCTCTATGCTTGATTCACTTAAACAAGACTATATGGATATGGCAAAAGTTAAAGGACTTAGTGCCGGAAAAATTTATATAAAATATGCCCTAAGGGGTGCGTTGACAGCACCACTTACAATAATCGGAATGCAGCTTGCCAAGCTTGCAGGAGGAACTGTTGTGGTTGAAACAATATTTGCACTTCCGGGACTTGGAAGATTGGTTCTTACAGCCGTGGAACACAGAGATATTGTGCTTTTGCAGGGACTTGTAATGTTTATTACATCAATGGTAATAATAATCACATTATTTGTTGATATATCGGTAATGTTTTTAAATCCGAGAATTAAGTCATTTCATCAGGGGGAACTATGAGAAAAAATGCAAGCTTGATTTTAGGAATTATATTAGTGTTAATTATTGTAGCTGTTTGGATATTATCATTCGTTTATATGCCATACCCTCCTAATGAAATGAATATTTCCAACAGATTTGTAAGACCTGATTTTGAGTCTGAACACATTCTTGGAACAGATAATTTTGGCAGAGATATTTTAAGCCGCATAATGTATGGTTCAAGAAATGTATTGTTGGTTGGAATCGGCTCTGTAACATTGGGTACTTTGCTTGGAATACTATTGGGTGCTGTTGCTGCCATGACAAAACGCTTTGCCAATACAATAATTATGCGTATTATGGACGGGCTGATGGCGTTTCCGGGAATACTTCTTGCTATGATGCTTGTAACTGTAGTAGAGCGGGGAATCCAAGGTTCAATTATAGCAATCAGTATTTTTATGGTGCCCGTATTTTCAAGACTTGTTTATTCCATGATTTTAGATACACAAAATCTTTTATTTATAAAAGCTGCAAAAAGCTACGGTAGCACAGGAAAACAAATATTTTTCAGACATTATATTCCTGCCATGCTTCCGAGATTAATTACTCAGTTTAGCTCAGCCATAGGCTCTGCAGTTATGATTGAAACGTCACTTTCATTTTTGGGACTTGGAATTCAGCCTCCTTTTGCCAGCTGGGGTTTGATGCTCAGTGAATCAAGACAGTTTTTTTTAGTTTATCCATACTTAGCAGTTGCACCCGGTATTGCAATAATAATTACTGTGCTTGGATTTAATCTTATAGGAGATGGTCTGAATGATATTCTAATTAACAGGAGGAGTAACGATGAATGAAACGGTTATACTTAATAATCTTCATATAAAGACATGCGACGATACATTAGTTAATAAAACTTCTCTTATTATAGAAAAAGGTGAAATTTTTGGGTTAGTAGGTGAATCAGGTTCCGGAAAAACTCTTACAGCTAAAGCAATTATTGATTTGCTTCCTGAAGGATTAACTTATTCAGCTGATGAAATAATTACGGCAGGAAAAAATATGCTGACTGCTTCACCGGAAGAAAAAAAAGAACATATAGGCAAAAATATAGGATATATTCCTCAAAATACGGTATTTTATCTACATCCAATGATTAAAATCAAAAATCAAATAGGAGATGGATATATTTATCACATGCATAAAAGCAAAAAAGAAGCTTTAGAAAAGGCAGAAACATTATTAAGAAAGGTTGGATTTGAAAATCCAAAAACAGTATTAAATTATTATCCATGGCAATTAAGCGGAGGAATGAGGCAAAGATGCAATATTGCAA
>CAZCTI010000162.1:0-3606 GCA_964501385.1 uncultured Clostridia bacterium | reverse complement strand
CACAAATTTTTAAATCTCATGAAATGATGTTAGAGGATGAAACATTTATTTCAGAGGTTAAAGATAGAATAAAAGAAGAAATGATTAATGCTGAATTTGCATTAAATGAAGTATCAAATATTTATATTAAAATGTTCGAAAAAATAGAAGATGAATATTTGAGGGAAAGAGCAGTAGATATTAGAGATGTAATGAATAGAGTAATAAGGATACTGATGGGTATTACAAGTATTGATTTTTCAAACTTAGCAGAGAACTCTATCCTAGTTGCTAAAGACTTGACTCCATCTGATACTGCACAAATTGATAGAACAAAAGTAGCAGCAATGATTACTGAGGTGGGAGGGAAAACATCCCATGCTGCAATAATTGCAAGAATAATGGGAATACCTACTGTAGTAGGCCTGGATAATATAACTGATAAAATTAAAAATGATGACCTTGTTATATGTGACGGCAAGACAGGCAAGGTAATAATAAATCCAAGTGAAAAGCAGCTATATTATTATACTCAGAAAAAATTTAGAGAAGATGAAATAAATCAAGACCTTAGAAACCAGATCGGGCTGCCTTCAGTTACAAAGGACGGTTTTCAAGTTTCATTGGCGGCAAATATAGGAACTCCAAATGATGTAGAAATGGCTCTACAAAACGATGCTGAAGGCATTGGGCTTTTCAGAAGTGAATTTATTTTTATGAACAGAGACCATCAGCCAACCGAAGATGAACAATTTGAAAAATATAAGGAAGTTCTTATTAAAATGGGAGAGAAACCTGTAATAATAAGGACCTTGGATATCGGAGGGGACAAAAATGTTCCTTATATAGATATACCAAAAGAAATGAATCCTTTCTTAGGATACAGAGCTATCAGGCTGTGTCTTGGAAATGTAGAAGTTTTCAGAACCCAGCTTAGAGCAATACTAAGAGCTAGCGTTTATGGCAATGTTAAAATAATGATTCCTATGATTTCTACCATGAAGGAATTAAAAGATTCAAAGAAAATTTTGCAGCAGGCAAAAGACGAATTGACAAAAGAAGGGATACAATTTAAGGATGATATAGAAATCGGAATTATGATTGAAATTCCATCTGCTGCCATAATATCTGACCTTTTAGCCAAGGAAGTTGATTTTTTCAGTATAGGTACAAATGATTTAATTCAATATACTATGGCTGTTGATAGAATGAATTCCAAGTTATCTCACTTGTACAGCCAATACCATCCGGCCTTATTAAGACTGATAAAAGGCATAATAGACAATGCCCACAATGCAGGAATTTGGGTAGGTATGTGCGGTGAAGCAGCAGGAGATCCAAAGCTTATCCCTGTTTTTGTAGGGATGGGATTAGATGAATTCAGCATGAATTCTCCTTCCATACTAAGGTCAAGATATATAGTTAGAAATTTAAATAAAGAAGATATGGAAATAATAGCAAAAAGCACATTAGATATGGAAAACGCACTTGAAGTAGAAGAATATTTAAGCTGTGTGTTTGCCGATGAAAATGAAAACTGCTTAAAAAGGTGTAAAATTAGGAGAAAACAATAATGAGCATAAAAATATCAATAGTTTTTCACAGCGTTTGCGGAAATAATTTTCTTGTTGCAAAAGAATTTTACAAGGAGTTTAAGAACTTAAATGCAGATGTACAAATGTTAAGAGTACAAGACCCTAATTTAGAAGAATTAGCCAAGCAATTTACAATTGCCGGACAGTATAAAAATGAAATTTTAAACATCGAAGAAGCGCGCGTTGAAAAGCTTTTAGACAGCGATATAATAATATTTGGTTCGCCAACTTATTTTGGTAATGTTTCAGGAGCCATGAAAGTATTTATGGATTCATTTTCTCCATATTGGCCGGATGCAAAGTTTTGGGGCAAGAAATCTTTTGCTTTTACAACAGCAGGTAATAGTGAAGGTGGAGGGGATCTGTGCTTAAATGCCATAAATATTTTCGCACACCATATGGGAATGACTCCTGTACCTGTCCCTGGAAACTTGGTATCAGGTCAGAGCTTTCCTGCATATGGATTAATACATTATGTGGGAGACTATTCAAATCTAAGACCAAGTGGGAAAATAATTCCCGCTATTAAAGAAATGACTGTAAGACTGATGAATATATAATTACTAAGACGACGAAGACATGGTCTAAGTCGTTTAAATCTATTGGGGACATAAGCACAGCTTATGTCCTTGCTATGAATAACCAGTATATCAAGGGCGAAGCCCTTGTCATTCTGAACGCAGTGAAGAATCTCATTTTTAGGAGTATAAATGAAAAAAAACGATATAATCGAAGTAACTATAAATAGTTTTCAGTTCCCAAACATAGGAATAACAAATTATGAAAATAAAACAATAAAAATAAAAAATACACTGCCAGGTCAAAAAATTAAGGCAAGAGTATCACGTTCTCGAAAAGACAGTGCTGAAGCAAAATTAATTGAAGTTATAGAAACTGCACCTTATGAACAAAAACCATCCTGCCAGCATTTTAATCTGTGCGGGGGATGTTCATATCAAAGTGTTCCTTATGAGAAACAGCTCCAAATTAAACAGGAACAAGTTAAGGCTATTTTAGACGAAATATTGACAGAAAAGTATGAATTTCTGCCTATAGTGCCAAGCCCTAAGAAATTTGAATATAGAAATAAAATGGAATTTTCCTTCGGAGATGAAATAAAGGAAGGTCCATTAGCGTTGGGAATGCACCGAAGAAACAGCTTTCACAGCATAGTAAACACTAATGATTGCCAAATTGTGGATTCAGATTTTCGACAAATATTATGTCGTATAATAGAATATTTCCGTGGAAATGGTCAAACGTACTATCATAAAAGCACAAATATTGGCTTTTTAAGGTATTTATTAGTGAGAAAGACAGAAAAAACAGGAGAAATTTTAATAAATTTAATTACAACAAGTCAAAATGAATTAAATGAAAAAGAGTTTATTGATTTAATTCTAAGCACAAACCTGCATGGTACAGTCAAATGCATTGCACACTCAATATTTGACGGAGTAGCAGATGTGGCAAAGGCCGATACCATGAAAATTCTCTACGGTGAAGATAAAATAACCGAGGAGTTATTAGGACTAAAATTCAACATTTCATCATTTTCCTTTTTCCAAACAAATCCCTTGGGAGCGGAAAAACTATATACAATAGTTAGAGATTTTATAGGCAAAACAAAAGACAAAATAATATTTGACCTATACTCTGGAACCGGAACCATTGGACAAATTTTAGCACCAGCAGCAAAAAAGGTTATAGGCATAGAAATAGTTGAAGAAGCAGTAGAAAAAGCAAACGAAAATGCAAAGCTAAACAATTTAAGCAATTGCACCTTTATAGCAGGAGATGTTTTAAAGAAAATAGATGAATTAAATGATAAACCTGACATCATAGTCTTAGACCCACCCCGTGAGGGCATTCATCCAAAAGCAATTCAAAAAATAATAGACTATAAACCGGAAACTTTCATCTACATTTCGTGCAAACCAACATCCCTAAAAAACGACCTACCGGTCTTCTTGCAAAATGGATATAAGGTTACGAAAGTTCAATGTGTTGATATGTTCCCCCAAACGCCGCA
>CAZCTI010000161.1:0-3685 GCA_964501385.1 uncultured Clostridia bacterium | reverse complement strand
TTATATAGTTTAGTTATACCCCTTATAATTGATTTTAAGCAGAAAATTATCTAATTAAATAAATGAATTTTTACTATATAATTATGAAATAAATATCACAAAATAGTAGTTGAAATTTTAAATAAATAAGATTATAATATTCATGAAAACGTTTTGAATTTCTTTATTATTTAGTATATGTCATAATTGTTTCATTATTAAAATATAGGGATTGGAAACGTTTATCATTATTTTAATGGAGGGATAAGTTTTGGAAACATTAATGAGTATCAATAGTGCGGTTAACGGCATAGTATGGGGTCCTTTAATTATAATTTTAATTATTGGAACCGGAACTTATTTGTCATTTATGACAGGATTCTTTTCAATTACTAAAATAGGTTATACCTTAAAGAACACCTTGCTTAAAATGTTCGCCAAAGATGACAAGGGTGAAGGCGAAGTTACAGCATTCCAGGCTGTTGCTACAGCTCTTGCTGCAACAGTTGGAACAGGTAACATCGCCGGAGTTGCTACAGCAATAGCACTTGGAGGTCCTGGTGCGGTATTTTGGATGTGGCTTGCTGCAATAATGGGTATGACAACAAAGTATGCAGAAGTTGTATTAGCTGTTAAATACAGAGAAAAAACTGAAGATGGTCGATTTGTAGGTGGTCCTATGTACTACATTACAAACGGTCTTGGGAAGAACTGGAAGTGGCTTGCTGTGATATTTGCAGCGTTTGGAACATTAGCTTCTTTTGGTATCGGTTGTATGGTTCAATCAAACTCAGTTGCACTTTCAGCTGAATCCACATTTGGTATACCTGTATTAGTAACAGGTATTGTTTTAGCCGTATTAACAGCAGTTGTTATTGTTGGCGGTATTAAAAGAATCGGTGCTTTCACCGAAAAATTGGTTCCGTTTATGGCAGCACTTTATATTTTAGGCGGAGTATCATTAATAATAATGAACGCCGGCAAATTACCTCATGCATTTTCACTTATTTTCGGTAATGCTTTCACAGGAACAGCTGCAGTTGGAGGTTTTACAGGCACTGTTATGATGCAGGCAATCCGTTTCGGTGTTGCTCGTGGTATTTTCACTAACGAGGCAGGTTTAGGTAGTGCTCCTATAGCGCATGCAGCTGCAACAACAGACCACCCTGTTCGTCAAGGCTTGTGGGGAGTTTTCGAAGTATTTACGGATACAATAGTTATCTGCTCAATTACAGCTCTTGCCATATTGGTTACAGGTGTATGGGAAACAGGAGAATCAGGAGCAGTTCTTTCAGCAATGGCATTTAATGCAGGGCTTCCCGGTATAGGTAAATATATCGTAAGTGTTGGCTTAATACTGTTTGCATATTCAACAATTTTAGGCTGGGAATATTACGGTGAAAGATGTCTTGAATACTTGGCAGGAACAAAGCCAATAATGGCATATAGAATAATTTGGGTTGTAGCAGTAGTAGTTGGTGCTATAGGTGGTCTAGGATTTATGTGGGATTTAGCAGACACATTAAATGGTTTGATGGCATTCCCGAACTTAATAGGAGTTCTTATGTTAAGCCCGGTAGTATTTAAACTCACAAAAGAATTCTTTGCTAAAGAAAAAAATAATGCATAATTAAAAAAACAAATAATTTAAGGCACTGATTTTTAGTCAGTGCCTTTTAAGCATTTTCTATAAGTTTTAATCCTCAGTAACACGCACTTGGATTAGACCTTTATAAGACATTTCTTCATCATATGCAGTATAATTAATATAAACTGTGCCTGTAAAACCATCGGCAGGAATAAATGTTATATTATCAATATCTTTATTACGATCATCTAAATCGTATATATCTTTAAGTTCCTCACCATTGATTTCAAGAGTAACATTGCTTTTTTTTCCGGGATTGAATTTAATCTTATCAATAAAATCTTTAAAATTTAATTCATCAAAATCAAAAGTTTTTTCTTTGCTAATTTTTACTCTGATATTGCTTAATTCTTCATTAGCAGCTGATATTATAATTTTTCCATCATAATCATCAATTTTCTTAGTTTCTTTGTTATAGATATAAGCTGTATAGTTAATATGTGAAATATTTTCTTCTCCTGCAACAAATGTTAAATCTGCAATTTCTTTTTTATCGCCATTGTCAAGATAATATTTGTCATTACCTACTTCTGTTTTCTTATAATAGAGTTTACCTTCGTCTTCATCCATATCTTCAAATATCAAGTATTCAACATAGTCTTCATATGCATCTTCAATTTCTTCAAATGCTGTTCTAAAAACGTACATCTCAATATTAGAAAATCTTCCTCTAAAATCATCCCAGTACAGTTTAATGTCTTTTATTTCATTTACGTCATCATCTTCTTCACTGTCGAAATCTTTATTACCTGTCAGTACGTAATAAAGCATTGAAGCAATATCTCCTCTTGTAGCAGGTTTATTAAGTATAAGCTCATCATCATCATCTAATTTGCGTTCTAACATTTCAATCAGAAAATTTCTGAAATCACCTTCTTTAGTGAATTCTTCTTTATACCAATCGCGTAATTTGATTACGTCTTCATCTTTCTCATCTTTATTGACTAAAACAGTAACATTGCTGTTTGCAACTTTTACAGCACGTTCAATCAATGCAAATGCTTCATCGTATGAAACAAATTTATCCGGGTAAAAGTTGTTACCATCACCTTTTGCTATGTTATAATGCTTTGCTATTTTTACAAAATTATATTGATAATTATTTTTATCAATTAGATCAAGAAAATCACCTTTATCTTCAATATCTAATTTATCTAAATTTAATTTAAAAGCCCTAACAATCATAACAGTAATATCACCACGTTTAACAAAATCGTTAAGACGGTAGTCTCCAAAATTATCACCAAGCATTATACCTTCCTTTTTCATAAGATTGAATGCTTCTTCATATTTCATAAGTTTTTTTGCCTGTCCCGGTGGCATTTTTTCCTGTCCCGGTGGCATTGCAAAGGCAACTGTTGAAAACACCATGCTCAATAACAATACCATCGCAATTATTTGCATTATGCGTTTTTTGTTCATCTATAATCCCTCCATTATTGTTGTGATTATTTTAATCACAGTGATATTATATGTTTCGCATTATTATTATATAATTTTGGGGTAACATGTTAGATATTTCTTAATTTAATAATAAATTGTTATAATTTCGACAAAACTTTCATTAAAATTTTCAAGTTGTAGCGATGTGGACATATCTCATACTTCTTAAGAAGCGGGTAAATTTTAATAAACAGGTGATGTGTTTTAATCACCCACCTCGTTGAAGTTTGCGAGTCAATTGCTTTTCAATTTTTTCCGATATTTTAGTGTGTTTTGAAAATAAAATAATAAATTTTAGATGGATATATTTTTATAATTTGAAAATAATATAATCGGAGGTGTTCAAATGAATTTTAGTACAAAAGAAAGATTACTATTAGAAGATCAAAAAAATCAAGAACAAATTTGTGTTCAAAAGTATCAAAACTATGCCAATATGGCATCTTGTAATGAGTTGAAAAGTATTTTTCAACAAAATGGACAAAAAGAACAAGAACATTACAACACTATCGATCAGCTCTTAAAAGGTCAAATGCCATCAATGGGTCAACAATCTGGTGGACAGCAGCAATCCTGGCAGCAATCCGGTGGGCAAACGCAGATGCAGCAGCAATC
>CAZCTI010000160.1:0-3686 GCA_964501385.1 uncultured Clostridia bacterium | reverse complement strand
AGGGATATAAATATTTCTTTGTCTTATCATTAGTAATATCACTGGCATCATTAATTCCGGGTATGCTTGCTGTAAGTTTATTTTATTAAGACAAATAAAAGGAATTATATTTAAATTCAGTAATCATAAAATTAGAATAAATATTTAAACATAAGGTGTTCATAACTTCTATGTAAAAAACGGGCTATTTAAAATGAAATGCCCGCTTTTACATAGGAGATTAAAAGTGTAGCTCAGTTGACAAGGGCTCATAGTCAATACCCGGTTCTGCTGTAAGGGCTGCTGTACCCACACTAATTAATCCATATCTGTAAAGACCTGCTGTACGCCTTATTTTAATTTCTGCATATCCAGAAAGTCTGTCGACTCTAATTTGGTCATCAAGCATTTCAAACAAGACTGTTTCTTTTTCTTCATTATCTTCTATATTATTCATATAGGCAATGGAATAGGAAATAATCTGTTTGCACCGGAGGATTATATTACTTGATATGAAATGTTTGTTTTACTGTATAGATTGTTGAAAATATTTGATGATTTGCCGGTGGCTGTACAAAAAAATACCTTAGCAAATTTTGTTGATGCAGATCAAATAGATTCTTGGGCTTTAGATGCAATGACACTATTTGCAGACAGTATGATAATTCAAGGCAGCGGCCAAAAAATCAACCCCAAGGAAACTACCAACAGAGCCCAGATGGCACAGGTGCTGTATAATATTCTAAGGATGCCTCTTACCCGGTAAAAAATACACCGTTCAGTGTTTTGGGTGCTTTCATTTTCTATTAAAATAATTAATTAACTGATCAAAACGGGCATTTACCAATAGCCCGTTTTTCTTGCTTGATCATCTACAACTACATCTCTTGGATGAGGAGGGATAATTATTCTTTCCTCTATGACAGGTTTTAGTTGAACTTGGGTAATTGGCACCATACCTATGGTAAAGTCTGCAGTTGTATTTGGAAATAAGCGAATATCATAAAAAATATGTGTAAAATATCCAAAAACATCTATGCTTATATTATATGTTGAAAAGTTGTATTCAGGTCCTACTATTTTGGTTCCTAATTCAGCTGCCATAGGTAATTCTATTCTTACGGGATTTAAAGTCGTCACTAAGTGCATGATAGGAATATCTCTTTGGGCTCCATCGGTTACATAGACAGTTATTGTTGAATAAGGTATAGGTTCCTTGGTTACCTGGTCAATTATATAAAGCCTTACAAATCCGTTATTGTTTGGAACCTGTAACATATTAAAAAAAGGTTCCTTATATTTAACAACCAATTGATGTTGATATCTATTTTTCATTATATTATTCCTTTCTATAAAATTTAATAATCCATTTTATGTTAATATCATTATATGCCGTAAATGTTATTTGTTTTGCGATACATCTATTGAAATACAAATATAATTATTGCATAATTATTTTTTGCTTAATATACGGGGGATAGGAATGCGTATAACTGACTTATCATACTAAAGTATGAGAGTTTTTTTTTGTAATTTCATCCTTTTGGTCGATGTTTTTATTGACAACTTTCGATAAAATTAATAGTAGAAAATTTTTTACCTGCTGCCTTAACGGAGACCAACTATGAAAACTAAGCTAAAAAGAATACTAGTCCAGATAAGCTCTTTACTTATGTTAGTCTGTGCCCTTCCAATGATACTATGGTGCCTGAACCTGATTAACAATGCTGCCTTGGATTATGAATATGCAGGAGCAGGCTGCTTCGGAGCGGCTATGGTATATGTTTTTTCTATGGTCACAGGGATTGCGGGACTTGTTTTTTCGAAAAAAACTTATCGTTATGGCTGGTGTCGGGCACTGGCTTATATTCAAATAGCTGCCGGTATAGTGCTTATTATACCTCTTCAATCTTACTCAGTACTCACTTTGCCGCCACTATTTATTTTAACTATACTTTATCTGTTAGCTTTAGGACGTCAGAAAGATTATTAATAACTTATAGGAGGATATCTATGAAAAAATTTAACTCACTGCTTGATGCTGCAAGATTTGCAGCAACTATCTCCAAAAACTGGCACTTTGCAAATTCGGATGAAACATACATAAAGGACAATCTTTTGACTTTAGCTAAAACAAGTGACTCTGAAGACCCAATCGATGAGGATAGCTTCTATCTTGTTTCTACAAGTGGAGCCATAGGGTTATGCGGCGATGGAGAGGAAATCGACTGGCTGTTTTTGGTGGGCCCGGATGATGAAGACCTGCCCTCCACCTATACAGAGTCTCCTGAACTAAATTTTTGCCCTAAGTGTGGAAACCCAATCGCTTCCGGAGCAAATTTCTGTGACGAATGCGGTGAACACCTGTTTTAATAATACAAAAAACAGATAACAAATCAATTAATAATCCATAGACAGGGGGAAAAAGCATGGCAAACATATGTATTAATTGTAAGGCAGACCTCCGGGAGGGTGCCAAGTTCTGTCAAGTATGCGGCACCAAGGTTTCAGTGAAGCAAAAATCGAAAGCTCCACAAGCGAAATTCTGTATTAAATGCGGTGCTCCTATATCAAAGGGGGCTAAATTTTGCACCAAATGCGGAGCGGCAACAGTGAAGAGGCAGACAGCCGACCTGAATATTTATGTGGATGAACCTATGATTTCCGTCACTGTGAGCGACCAGCCGCCAGTAGAAGAAAAGATTAAAAAGCAAGCGGCAGACTTGGGGAAAAAGGCTCTTACCAAGCTGCTCAATCAGACAATTTCAGCATTAGACACAGCAGGCGAAATGCGAATTCCCATGAATGATGCCCAGAAATCATGCTTGACAGATGTAATTCGTGAAATGACTAAAATGTTGGGGAGGTGAAGTTGTGATTAAAAAAAGAAAAATTTCCATATTTGTACTTATTCTGCTTGCCCTAATTATTCTTTTTCCTCTACCTGCATCAGCCCGGGAGGGTTGGACAAAATTCAAGCTTGGTGACCGTCTGCCCATAAATGATTACATGGATGAGTATCCGGATGCTATAGTAGATGAGACGAATGATTCTAGCGACCAGCAGAGATATTGGAATCAAGGTCATTATGACTATAGTGAAATCGGGGACAGTCATATCATAAGGCTTTACAAGCCCGGGGAAAGTAGAAGTGATGACCAAGTTATTGCTACAATGCTGATAATGGTAGATTCGGATGATCTAATCGACAATATTGATTATTATCATATTTATCCCTTACCCAGTTTTATAGCGGAAAAATATACATTTCCAATGGATCCTGTTCTTAATTTTTTAACTAGCTCAGATGTAATAATAACACCGATAAAATTTTATGAGCAGGATGGAGGGGATATTAAAGATATTTGGTACAGGAACTGGGATGATATAAGGTTATATATGCTTAACAATTTTAATTCTGTTGGGGAAATTTTCATCGAGGGAAAACCGGCAATAAAGGTTGTACTTCAAGATGAATTAGAGACATCTCCGCCGGATGCAGACGGTATGGCTAGTATTGTATATAATAATTTGGTGCGATATTATATAAAGATGGATGATCTTACTCCGCATAACTCGATGTTTATAATTGTTGAAACCAATGGATCTTTCTATGGGTCTGTAGAATCTGGTACGGTGCCCGAAATACTAGGGGAAATTCAGCAGGGAGCTGCCGATTTAGAGAGTAAGGTAAAAGAATATGCAAA
>CAZCTI010000159.1:0-3711 GCA_964501385.1 uncultured Clostridia bacterium | reverse complement strand
CTTCATACATTGCTATTTGAATATATGAGTTGGTATCCCAAACTCTATGAACTATAGCATTTGCCAAAGATTCTCTAAAGGCTTCTTTAGGTATCAATTCTTTTTTTCTTCTGTTATATCCGTCTATCTCTTCGTATTGATAGTATTGTTCAAAAATCTCTACTGCTCTTTCAAATTGTACTAATAGGGACTTATTGCTAATGGTTTCTCTATATAAAATCTTATTAATGTCTTTTCCAAATTTAACTATATCAATACCTGTAAAAGCCATGTCGTTTCTGTCCGCCAATAATTCTCCAGCAAAATTATAATAACCATCTCTGCTAAACAAATTTAAGGTTTTTAAAATATCTAGGTTTATTTTTTCTATGCCAGCCTTTTCTTTTAACCAAAATTCTAATGTAGTAAAACTTAAATCTTGAGAAGACGCTTTTCTCTCCTCGTAATCCATATTTAACCCTTCCATAGCTAACCTTCTAAGCTCAAATCTATCTACCTCTACTGTAGACGTATCAGCTCTTTTGTAAGCCTTCCCTTGATAATAGTAAGGTGTATATTTACCTTTTTTAACTTCCAATAAAACAATCGTCTTATCTTCCACTTCCTTGACTTCAATTTCAAAATTAGGGACTGGAACAATAGAATCATTTATCATATTCTCAATTCTTAAGGATTCTTCTTTAGCACTATCTAAACCAATCAAATCCCCATCATCATCAACACCAAATATTATTACACCATCATTATAATTAGCATATGCACTAACGGTCTTTAAAAAAGTTTTTGTTACTTCTACTTTAAATTCCAAGTTATACTTTTCCTTAGTCTCCACAAGCACCACCTCCTCAATATTCGTAGTAAGATTTTACCATAAATATTTCATTTTTGCAACACTTGTTTTATCGTTGCATTTATCATTGCATTTTAAAGCGATTTTTCTGTTATCGTTGCACATCGATTTGCAACGATGAAATTTAATTGCCTGTTATTTATCTAAAGATGTCTAAAAAAGGCATAGAAAAAGCTCTAAAAGAATTTAATCTCTTAGAGCCGACATTGTGTTTCCTTGGAATCGTAGCGATATTCGTTTCCCTCTATGGCAAACCTATCCACAGCATAAGGAACAGGTATTGAGAATACCTCCTGCATTAACTTAAGTGCCTGGCACGGTCATGTACTTAAACTCGTGCACTATCATTCAATATAACCAATTCATCAGGAAATGGGCAAAAAATACTTTGATCCAACAAGTATTCAATATTGTATTTTATAGAATAACTTTTTAAAACACTTGATATTGAGGATTTATATATTTGGTCATTCCTGTATTTATCAATTAAATCTAAAACAAATGCCTTTTCTTCTTTGCTAATATACTTGGAAAAATATCCAAATATATGTTGGTATGCATTAATATAGTTTTTCTTAGACGGCAAGATTGATAGTAGTTTTGTCATTTCATCAAAATAATCCCTTGCAACTACTTGAAAATCATTTCTATCATGATTTGCTACAATAGTTCCTAGCTTGTTTTTTTGTGCTTGATCATATGCAAAGTATAGATACTTGTTTTTAGCATGAAAATGAATTAGATCCTTTATAGAATTACTCTTTACTGTATTTTTAAAGTTGAAAATTAAATATAGCTTGGTAAAAAAATGTTCTCTTATACTAAGATTAGTTAATCTTCCTTCTTCTTCAATTGGTAGATAAGAAAACTTATTAAATACTTCCCTAGCAAAAACACCTTCTCTTTTTTCAATTACAGGTGATTTTTCCATTCCTGTATAAACCTTTACATCCTTTATTCCACAGGAAGGAGAGCGACCTTTCAATATAAATCCATCTACATCTGAAAACTTTTCTAATGTTTCTTGTGAATATTTTTTCATTTCCTTTGTTAGATATCTTCCAGAATTAGGCTGAACTAAATCAATATTATCATTTTTATTAATCAATCTTAAGCTTTCTCTTGGTACCCCTAGTCCTATATCTATCTCTGGGCATACTGGAATAAACTCTATTTTATCTTTCATTATATCTAAGAGATCGAATGTTATCATAGCACCGTTGTATCTGCAACTATCAAACCCCAAACATCTACTTATTAATACCTTTGGTTTCATGAAATTTCCTCCTAGTTTATTATATATTAAAATTATCGTATGTACCCGCCTTCCCCATAAATACTAATGTTGCGTATGATGTAAATATAAACAACTTAATTTCTCCATGCTAACGGGATGAAAACTTTGAAAATTCAATATGTAAATGAGTTAATATGTTGGTGACTGGCACGTTAAAGGCTTTTAAAAATCGCATTTTAACTCTGCTTTTCAAACTGTTCTTCATATTGTCTTCTTGCAGCCTCTTCTTAACTCAAGGTCGAGTAGACGGAGCCTCACGACTCCAACCCCTCCCAGAACCGGACTTGCCCTATTAAGGCATCCGGCTCTTCACTTCATCATTTACAATAATAGCTACTTCCCACACCTAATTCAAATATATTTACATGCGTCTTTACTCTTGGTAATGGATATAACTTAAGAAACAATACATATTTCTCCCAATTAAAACTCTTTTTCTGGCTTCTACGATTTAACCATTTATAAATGAGGCTTCTACATTCATCTATAAAATTTCCTACTGCTCTGCGATTATCCGTAATGCCATAGTAATTGCAATGCCCTTGAATTTTAGCTTTCATTGTTTTCATAAATGTATCAACCGTTAATGTTCGGTTTTCTTTCATCCATTCCTTGCACCTTAATAAACTTGCTTTGTATTTCTTTTTACTTGTTTTCCTCTTTACTCGCTTTCTTCCGTTCTTATCTTTACCGACATAGTGAGTAAAACCTAAGAAATCAAAGGAGTTGTCCCCCTTATCGTCATCCTCTTCGTTTTTCTTTAATTCAAGGATTTTTGTTTTTTCTTCTGCTACCGTTAGATTGAACTTCTTAAGCCTTTCAATAAGTGACCTGTAAAATTTCCTTGCGTCTTCTTCGTGTTGAAAACAAAATATACTATCGTCCGCATAGCGTACCATGTACGCTTTCCCTATGCAATGTTTCCTTACTACTTTCTCAAACCATAGGTCTATTACATAGTGCAGGTAAATATTTCCAAGTATTGGCGAACACACGCCGCCCTGAGGTGTTCCTTGTGGTGTATCATACTTTATACCTGCGTCTATAATCCCTGCTTTAAGAAATCTATTTATTAATCTGCAAAGATTAACATCAGCTATTCTATGTTCTATGAATTTCATCATCCATTCATGGTCTACATTATCGAAGAACCCCTTTATATCAGTGTCTACCACATATCTAATATCTCCATCGTTTGCTATTGTATTCAATAGTTTTAATGCGTCGTGACATCCTCTATTTGGTCTAAATCCGAATGAACATTCCATAAAATCCTGTTCATATATCGCATTTAATATTTTAGCTAATGCTGCTTGTACTAATTTATCTTCATAAGCAGGTATGCCAAGCGGTCTTTTCTTATCCGTTCCTGGCTTTGGTATGTATACTCTTTTGGCTGGCTGTGGTTTATATGCTTGTCTTTTCATTCTAAATATTAAGTCTTCCACATTTGCTTCTAAATTTTCCTCATACTCTGATTTAGTTATTTCGTCTACTCCACTTGCTTTTCTGCCATTCATTTCTTCATGGCACTGCATTAGAGTTTCCTTGTTTATTAGGTGTA
>CAZCTI010000158.1:2713-3838 GCA_964501385.1 uncultured Clostridia bacterium | reverse complement strand
GCAAAAAATAAATCCGTTTCCAAAAATAACTGACCATCCGTAATAGAAATAACATTTGTGGGAATATATGCAGATATGTCTCCATCCTGTGTTTCAATTATTGGAAGTGCAGTAATAGAACCACCACCGTTTACGTCACTTAATTTAGCAGCTCTTTCCAATAATCTAGAATGAAGATAAAATACATCTCCCGGATATGCTTCTCTGCCGGGTGATCTTTTTAATAATAGTGATAAGGTTCTGTAAGCAACTGCATGTTTTGACAAATCATCATATATTATTAAAACATCCTTGCCTTGATACATAAATTCTTCTGCCATTGCAACGCCTGCATAAGGGGCAATATATTGCAAAGAAGCAGGTTCGCTTGCTGAAGATGCAAGTACTATTGTATAATCCATTGCTTCGTGCTTTTTCAAAGTATCCACGATTTGGGCAACTGTAGAAATTTTTTGTCCAATTGCAACATAAATACAAATTACATTTTCTTTTTTCTGATTTATTATGGTATCTATGGCAAGAGCTGTCTTGCCTGTCTGTCTGTCACCTATTATAAGCTCTCTTTGACCTCTTCCTATGGGAAACATTGAATCTATAGCTTTTATACCTGTCTGTATGGGCTGGTCTACGGATTTTCTGTCTATTACACCGGGAGCTTTGCTTTCAATAGGTCTGAATTTCCTTGCAATTATATTGTCCTTGCCGTCTATTGGCTGGCCTAATGAATTTACTACTCTTCCTATGAGCTCATCCCCAACAGGCACCTCTATTATCCTGCCCGTTCTTTTAACAATGTCGCCTTCTTTAATATTTCTTTCACTGCCAAGCAAAACTGCTCCCACATTGTCAACTTCTAAGTTTAATGCCATTCCATATATATTATCAGGAAATTCCAATAGTTCGCCGGACATACATCCTTCTAAACCATCTACACGGGCAATACCGTCCCCAACCTGCAGAATCTTACCGGTTCCTATTAAATCTATCTTTTTTTCATATTTTTTTAATTGTTCTTTTATCAATAAACTAATATCAACTGTTGCAAACTCCATACAATTCTCCTATTCAAATTTGTACATATTTTAATTGTTTTTCAACAGATTTAAGCTCGCTTTTAAATGTACC
>CAZCTI010000158.1:0-2613 GCA_964501385.1 uncultured Clostridia bacterium | reverse complement strand
TCAGGTATCACCCTAACTTCAATTCCCATTAGACACCTCCCTAAGAATTAATTAAAGAATCTCATTGTAATTCTTATATGAGATTCTTATTCACTGGTTATCAGTATTCTACAGTGCTGCTATAAGTGGCTGTACAAATAATAGAATTATAGCTATAACCAAACCATATATAGCATTTGTTTCTGTTAAAGCAATACCTAATATCATAGTTCTTGTAATTTCTCCTTGCGCTTCCGGTTGTCTGCCTACTGCTTCACAAGCCTTACCTGCTGCATAACCCTGACCTAAAGCTCCCCCTGCACCTGCAAGCATTGCTATGCTTGCAGCTATAGCTGAACATCCCAATACGAATGCTTCACTTGAAATACCTTTTAACATATAATTTCCTCCTAATCGAATAATTTAATTTATAATCAAACAAATTTTTTAAATTAGCTTGTTGCAGAGCCTATCAATGTCATTGCTAACATTGTAAATATAAAGGCTTGCAGCAAACCCACAAATATATCAAAATATAAATGCAGCGGTGTCATTAATGGAGCAAAATACCCTAAAGCACCATATAGCAATCCTGAAATTAAAACACCACTTAAAACATTGCCAAAAAGCCTGAAAGACATGGAAATTGGATTTGAGATTTCAGATATAATATTTATTGGAGTCATAAGAATATATGGCTTAGTAAAGCTTCTTAAATATTTTAATAAGCCACCTGCTGCTTTTATACGTAAAACTTGAACAATTAGAAACACTATTAATGCCAAGGTAAGGACAATTCCATAATCCGAGGTGGGTGGAGTAAGACCGAATAAACCTGATATATTACTAACTCCTAAAAGAGTTAACAATGTCAGTATAAAAGGTGACATTGAAATATACTTTTCACCAATATTATCCTTTACCATTCCATCAATTGTGCTAACAAAAAGTTCAATTAAATTTAACAGCCCTCCGGGGGCTTCTTCTGCTTTTGCTTTTTTTACTTTTGAATTGACCATTAATGCAAAGACTATTAAGAATATTGCTATTATTAATAAGCTTATAACAGTTTCCGGAATGATTATTTCTTTTCCGTTTAGAATAATTGCAATCTCCATTAAGACCTCCTTATCAATTTTTGTAAAAGTCCTTATCCATAAAATTTAATAATAAAATTGAATTTTTGACCATAGTTAGTCCCAATAAAGTCGTAAATATATTCAGGTAATCTGCTAAAGCAGAAACAATCAATACTGCTGCATAAATTATAAACCGTATAAAGTAATTCATGCGTGCATTTTTTGTAGCCCTTGCCGGCTCCATTCTAATGAATCTGTTTATGGAATCATTTATCAAATAAAGTGATAAAATACTAATTGTTGCTCCAAATATGTATCCCATAATAAGCGGCTTAGATTCTTTGAATAACAAAGCCATTAAGCTAACTATAATGATACTTAACAGAACAACTACCTTGCTTATTTTGGCTAATAAATCCTTTATCAAAGCTCACTTCCTTTTACTATACTTTTCAGAAATTTGAAAAATATTAAATATCCCTGCAACAGAGCCCAATACAATAAAAATTATTCTAAATATCCAACCAGGCCCTATTTTTTCATCAATTAAGCCTCCAATGTAAAGACCTACTAATATAGGAGCTAATACAGAGTATCCAATATGACTCATTAAGGATAAGTAACTATAATCAATTTTATTTTTTTTCTTCATTTTTCGCCGTCTTTTCTTTAAGCTTGTGATACATTTCGCTTTCATACTTTAATTTTTCAAAGTATTCCAAACTCATAACAATCATATCACCATGACCATTTTTAGTTAAATACACAGGCTCAAAAGCTTCATGTACATATTTTGATATTTCAGCAAAATGATTTCTCAAGTCTGATACAGGACGTATTTTCGTCATTATTTATTACCTCTGGTTCATAATTATTTGTTCTAAATATTATCATTATAATGATAACTCGTAATAATAATGGTAACACAATCAAATTTTCATGTCAACAAAAAATATTTACAAAAGTTTATAAGTTTTTTTGTATAATATTTCGTTTTTGTATCAAGGGTATATCAGTATTCCCTCGATGAAAATTAACCTTAAATAGTCAATTGATTAGACTTGGTGCATATGCTATAATGTTGACTAATAATTAAACTTGGAGGAAAAAATATGATAGAACATAAAATAACAGAAGGGCTTTCGGCAATTTATAAAAAAGAAGGTTCTATGAGAGGAGCATATGTTAATACAGGCTCTAATGATACATTGAACTACCTTTTGTCAACGCCTGAGGTTTTAGACATAATTATTGATGCATCAACAAATATGCTTGATAATTTGCTTCCTGCAGGATACATAACAGTAGGTAAGTACATTGAGTTATCCCATGAACATCCTACATTAACATTGACAGGAGGAAGTATTTCAACAATTCTTACAGTAACAAAAATATCCGGCAATAAAATCTTCCTTGATTTTTCATGTCACGATGAAATCGGATTGATATGTAAAGGAACTTATGAAAGAGCAATCGTAGAAAGAGAGAAATTAATGGAAGCAACTTACAGAAGAGCACAAAGCAAAATGTAAATCCATATAATGAGGTGTTTAAA
>CAZCTI010000157.1:0-3845 GCA_964501385.1 uncultured Clostridia bacterium | reverse complement strand
CCTTATATTTTCTGGCTCCAAATATGGCTGTTCCGATACGAATAATGTTAGAGCCTTCTTCAATAGCGATTTCAAAATCATTTGTCATGCCCATTGACAAATATTTCATTTCAGTATTTTTTAGATTCAAAGTTGAAATTTTTTCATATATATTTTTCATTTTTTTGAAAACCCATCTTACATCCTCAGGGTCCTCACAAAATGGGGCAACCGTCATTAATCCAAGTACCTTTATATTTTCAAACTGTTCCATTTCTTTTATAAAGTCATAAACATTTTCTTCATTAATTCCAAACTTGCTCGCTTCTTCTCCAATATTAAGCTCAATCAGTACATTTGCTATTAAATTGTTTTTAACCGCTCTTTTATTGATTTCTTCTGCTAAGTCTATACTCTCCAGTGAATGAATAAGCACCGTCTTATCTATTATGTATTTAACTTTATTTTTCTGCAAATGACCTATCATGTGCCACTTAACATCTGTACAGTTAAGCTCATCGTACTTCTTTATTAGTTCTTGTACTCTATTTTCACCTAAGTTAATAATTCCTGCTTCAACAGCTTCTTTAGCTCTCATTGAATCCACTGTTTTAGAAACAGCAATCACTGTTATATCCTTCGGATTTCTGCCTGTTTTTTTACAGGTAGAATCTATTTTTTTTAAAATACTGTCTATATTTTCTATTATACTCACTTTTGTTAATAGCCCTCCTAATCTGCTATTTGACCTTCATACACCATATCAGGCTGCAGTATTACCTTGTCAAATATTTTTATTGTAGGATATCTTTTATCATTGATAGTTACTATATTTCTTTCATTTGTACCAATGTAATCACCTAAAGATATTATTGAATATTCTTCATCACTGCCTATTATTTCCACCGGGAAAAATTTAATAATATTGCTGGCATCCTTAACATACACGCCTTTTAATCCGTCAACTTCAATCAATGCTTCGTTTTGAATTTTTAATCCTTCATATACAGCAGTTATTAGTTCTAAATTAACATATCTTTTATCATATACCTTATAAAAATAATCATCAAAATACAATATTAATACTGATTCTTCACTGCCGTAATTAATCTTTTTAATAAAACCCCATACTATGTGCTGATCTCCGTCTGAAAGTATTCTAACCTTTATGTATTTGTTTTCTTCAAACAGCTTAGCTTTTTCATTGTTTACGGTTGCAGTGATATAATACTCAAAATTCCGGATTATTTTGTAAAAACCTTCGTCCTTTTGGACACTGCTTTTCTTATCTTTAAATGAATACTCTCTCCTTATGGTACTGCTTGGTGTCATATCCATCACATTTTCAAATTTATAAACATCCTCCAAACCATCGGTCTTGTATGAAATATATCCTGCCCTGTCTGAATAGTATGGTACTTTATTTGTAGAAACACTTTTCATAAGGTTGTTTTTCATTTCTTTAAGCTGGCTTACAGAATAATCTACATATGCATCATTATAAAACACATCGCTATTATTCAATTGACCAACTATATTATACATATTCTGCAAATCATTATTCAGTATACTTAGTTGAATTTCATTTTGATAAGCAGTAAAATTTACTTGAGATGCAGATTGTTCCTCATTGTTTTCAAGATTATCAATAGCAGCTTGAATTCCTGCAATTTGTTCATTTATTTCAGCAGCATCCGCACTTGTATTTATATCTGCAATAAGCTGTCCTTCTTTTATTTTCGTTCCTTCTTCATAATAATATATAACACTTCCATCAAGGGTTGCACTATATATTTCTTCATCTTTTACAATAATTCCTTCAGCCTTAATAACATCCTCTAAAATTCCATTTTCTGCAACCATGAAATCTGCAGACTTTTTAAAGTTCTGAAATACATAAATGGCTATAACAACAATTACAAAAGAAAGAAAGAAATTTTTTAACCCAAAATTTTTCCTTGCCATTTTTAACTCCAGATTTAATATGTAATTTTTTACTTATTTGATTTCGTTCATTATAACATGTTTTTCATAAACTATGCAAGATATATTACTTAATTTTCAGCGAAAATAGCAATAATTATTAAATAAAATACATATATATGACGTAAAATTATATATTATAACAAAAAATAAAGATTTTCATATTTCGTATTAAACGAAACAGAAAATCTGTATTTGAATGCTTGTAATACTGGGCGATAGCTCTGATTTGTCATCCTGAGTGTAAGCGAATGATCTCAGGTTTTAAAAGATGAGATTCTTCGGACTAAAGCCCTCAGAATGACACGTAGTGTATTCATAGCAATAACATAGCTTACCTACTTAAATAATCAAGAATATTATACTTCCTTGCCCATCATTTACTATTTTTTCAATAGTCTTTTTCAGTTTCTTCTGGGCATTGTCAGGCATTGCTGTAAGTTTTGCATTTAACTGCTCCTCGGCAAGGCTTGAAAGCGGCTTACCAAACATTTCTGCTTGCCAGATACTTTGAGGATTATCTTTCATTTGGTCGGTCAGATAAACCATCAAATCTTCACTTTGAGCTTTGCTGCCTATTATAGGAGATACCTCCGTATTAACACCTGCACTGAATATATGTAAGGATGGTGCATGTGACTTTATTTTTACTCCATATCTGCTGCCTTCCTTGAAAACTTCAGGAGATTCAATTACCATATCAGCAACGGTAGGAGTTACATATCCATATCCTTTTGTCTTTGCATCATTGATGGCTGCTTCTACACGGCTGTAATTCTTTCTGGTTTTTGATAAGTCTCCTATCAGCTTAAGAATTTGATGTTCTCCTGTTATAGTTTCACCGGATAGCTCACTTATTACCTTGTAATAATAAGAATTGTCTAAGTCAATTTTTAAGTTGATAGTACCTGTTCCAAGTTCAATATCCTTAACATAATAATCTTCAACATAGTCATTTTCTTCCGAGAATATATTTTCAACATTAAAATCACTTAATTTGTAGCAATCTTCAAAATCATCTCTAAGAATATTGATTAAGTCCCTCTTCATTGAATAATCATATGATAATCCGTCAAACCATTTGGGAAGATCCACATTAATTTCTCTGATTGGAAATTCATAAAGAACATTTTCCAAAACATCTTCAATATCTTCTGTTTGTAAATTCATGCAGTCCACTACCAATACGGGAGCATCGTATTTTTCCTTTAGCTGATGTGACAATGCAACTGTATTTTCATTTTTGGGATGAGTTGTATTTAAAATAATAACAAAAGGCTTGTTAATTTCTTTCAGTTCTCTTACAACTCTTTCTTCTGCCATAATGTAATTGTCTCTGTTAATATCTGTGATGCTTCCGTCTGTTGTAACTAATACTCCAATTGTAGAATGATCATTAATTACTTTTTTTGTTCCAATTTCCGCTGCTTCTGCAAAGGGTATGGGTTCTGTGTTCCAGGGAGTGCTCACAAGCCTTGGCACTTCACCTTCCATATTTCCAATAGCTCCGGGAATCATATACCCTACACAGTCAATAAGTCTTAATTTTGCTTTTACATTATTATTAAATGTTACAGCTACTGCTTCACCGGGAACAAACTTCGGCTCTGTAGTTGTTACAGTCTTGCCTGTACCGCTTTGAGGCATTTCATCCTTCGCCCTTTCCTTAGTATATTCATCTACTATATTAGGCAGCATCACATTTTCCGAAAACTTCCTTATAAATGTTGATTTACCGGTTCTCACCGGCCCAACAACACCAAGATATATCTCACCCTTGGTCCTTTTAGCTATATCCTGATATATATCTAAATTAGTGATAATAATCCCTCCCCTTGCAAATATGCACTATCGTATACAATTAATTTATATGCCTTGTTCAA
>CAZCTI010000156.1:2313-3853 GCA_964501385.1 uncultured Clostridia bacterium | reverse complement strand
CAGTTACCAATCCAATACTTAGACCATCCTTAAACTCTGTAAAAGCAACTTATGACTTAGCACAAATGCCTGAGTATGAAGATTTAATGACTGTAACATCAAACTTGACCGGAGAAAAAATCAACCGTTTCTGTCATTTGCATCAAAGCACTGAAGACCTTATTAAAAAGGTTAAAATGCAAAGATTATTGGGACAAAAGACTGCTTCATGTTTCCAAAGATGTGTTGGTATGGATGGTTTCAATGCTATATTCAGTACAACATATGAAACAGACAAAGCTTATGGAACAAACTATCACCAACGTTTTACTGAATATATGAAAATGGTTCAAGAAAAAGACTACACAGTTGACGGAGCAATGACAGACCCAAAAGGCGACAGATCACTTTCACCAAGCAAACAAGCTGACCCTGACTTATATTTAAGAGTAGTTGAAAGAAGACCTGATGGTGTTGTAGTAAGAGGAGCTAAAGCACATCAAACAGGAATTTGTAACTCTCATGAAGTAATGGTAATGCCTACAATAGCTTTATCACCTGAAGACAAAGATTATGCAATTTCATTTGCTGTTCCTGTTGATGCTGAAGGTGTATTCATGATAATTGGTCGTCAGTCCTGTGACACAAGAAAATTAGAAGGCTCATCAATAGATGTAGGAAACAGTGAATTTGGCGGAGTTGAAGCATTAACAATATTTGACAATGTATTTGTTCCAAACGATAGAATATTCTTAAATGGCGAAACAGATTTTGCAGGGATGATGGTAGAAAGATTTGCAGGATACCACAGACAAAGCTACGGCGGATGCAAGGTTGGAGTTGGTGACGTGTTAATAGGTGCAGCAGCACTTATCGCAGATTACAACGGAGCACAAAAAGCTTCTCATGTTAAGGACAAATTAATAGAAATGACTCATTTAAATGAAACATTGTATTCAAGCGGAATTGCTTGTTCAGCTGAAGGTACAAAAATGGAAGCAGGAAACTATCAGATAGATTTATTGCTTGCAAATGTATGTAAACAAAATGTAACAAGATTCCCATATGAAATTGCAAGATTAGCTGAAGATATAGCAGGTGGATTAATGGTAACTGCTCCTTCAGAAAAAGATTTAAAAGATCCAAAAATTGGACAGTATGTTGAAAAATACTTAGCGGGAGTTAATGGTGTATCGGTAGAAAATAGACTTAAAGTCTTAAGACTAATCGAAAACATAACATTAGGAACAGCAGCAGTTGGTTACAGAACAGAATCAATGCACGGTGCAGGTTCTCCACAGGCTCAAAGAATAATGATTGCAAGACAAGGAAACATAAACGGCAAGAAAGCATTAGCAAAAGCAATAGCTAAAGTAAAAGAATAAAATATAAACTAAAACTCCCCAATCTTCCCCCAACCTTGGGGAGTTTTAGAAAAATTAATACTGGAGTAAGAAATGATTAATAAAATAGAACATGTTTTAAACGAATATGTAAGACCGAAATTGGCAGAGCATTATGGTGACGTAAAAGTATTAAGCTTTGAAGAGGGTGTTCTAAA
>CAZCTI010000156.1:0-2213 GCA_964501385.1 uncultured Clostridia bacterium | reverse complement strand
TTTACACCAAGCTTTTTCTATCAGGTTCCAAGGTTGTTCAGAACAACTATGCCTGTTGATGTAGCATTGGTACAAGTAACACCTCCTGACGAGCACGGATATTGTAGTCTTGGAGTATCGGTGGATTATACAAAACCAGCAATAGAAGTTGCAAAGTTGGTTATAGCACAGGTTAACGACCAGATGCCGAGAACAATGGGTGAATCTTTCGTCCATGTATCAGAAATTGATTGTTTTGTAGAGCATTCAGCACCAATTATTGAATTAGGTGCTCCAAAAATCGGTGATGTGGAAAGAGCCATAGGAGAAAACTGTGCATCATTAATATCTGACGGAGATACATTGCAATTAGGAATAGGTGCTATTCCGGATGCTGTACTGTTATTCTTAAAGGATAAGAAAGATTTAGGAATACATTCAGAAATGTTCTCTGATGGTGTTGTTGAATTAGTGGAAGCAGGAGTTGTAACAAATAAGAAAAAAACTTTACATCCCGGAAAAATGATTGTTGCATTCTTAATGGGAAGCAAAAAATTATATGATTTTGTTAATAACAATCCTTCTGTAGAAATGTATCCTGTTGATTATGTAAATGATCCTGCAGTTATAATGAAAAATGACAACATAGTATCTATCAATTCATGTGTTCAGGTAGATTTAATGGGGCAGGTTTGCTCAGAAAGCGTAGGATTAACACAAATAAGCGGTGTAGGCGGTCAGGTGGATTTTGTTCGTGGAGTTACAATGGCAAAGAACGGGAAGTCAATTATAGCAATGCCTTCTACTGCAGGAAAAGGAAAGTTTTCAAAAATAGTTCCATTATTGGACGAAGGTGCAACTGTAACAACATCTCGTAATGATGTGGATTATATTGTTACTGAATACGGTGTAGCTGCACTAAAAGGAAGAACATTAAGAGAAAGAGCAAAAGCTTTAATTCAAATAGCTCATCCTGATTTTAGAGATGGATTGGCTTTAGAATATGAAAAAAGATTTAACACAAAATTCTAAGAATTCTAAGGAGAGTAAATCATGTCAGCAGTAAGAGAGTATGGCAAAGAACAACCATATATTCCAGCGGGGATATTTAAGATCAGACTACCATTTATTCATTACAAATGGGAATGGTCAGAATTTTTTCAAGCAATATTAATGTGTGCAACATGTCTTGGAGCAATTCCTGTTTTAACAGATGTTTTGGGAGTTCCTTATGAGATTGCATGGAGTATGGTAATATTAAATGGTATGGGTTATGTTTTGCATTCATTGTTAGGCGACCCTGTTGTACCTGGATGGATAACCCCATCAATTCCTTTAACTATAGCATTTTTATCAAATTATGTTATAGGGCCAGATAGAACACAAGCTTTAGTTGCATTACAGCTTGAAGTAGGTATTATATTCTTGTTATTTGGTATTACAGGTTTGGCAAATAAAGTAATAAACATTGTGCCAACATCTATCAAGGCCGGTATATTGTTAGGAGCTGGTGTTGCTTCAGTATTTGGAGAGTTTAAAGCAGGCGGCAGATTTGGAGTATATCCGATAGCAGTTACAGTAGGTATATTGTTTGCTTATTATCTGCTATTCTCACAAGGATTTAGAAATTTAAGAAAGAAAAGTAAATTTGCAGATAATTTGGGTAAATACGGAATGCTTCCAGCAGTTGCAATAGCAATTTTAGTCGGACCTATAGCAGGAGAGCTTCCGATGCCTAATATTCAAATAGGTACATTCTTTAAAATTCCTGATATAGCAGGAGTAATAAGAACAGTAAGCCCATTCAGCATTGGATTCCCAAGTATGGCAGTATTTATTCAAGCAATTCCTATGGCAGTAATGGCATATATCATAGCATTTGGTGATTTCGTAACAAGTGAGTCTTTAATAAGAGAAGCAGATGAAGTAAGACCTGATGAAAAAATAGATTTTAATGCTAACAGATCAAACTTGGTAAGTGCTATAAGAAATATTGTTCAAGCTTTTATTTCTCCTTATACACAGTTGAGCGGTCCATTATGGGCAGCTGTAACAGCATCTATTTCTCAAAGATTTAAAGACGGAAGAGATGCAATGGATTCATTGGTAGGCGGAATGGGTACATTCAGATGGACTACAATGATTACAGTTGCAACTATTCCTATAGTATCTTTAGTTCAGCCTGTACTTCCTGTTGCATTATCATTGACATTGTTGGTTCAAGGTTATATTTG
>CAZCTI010000155.1:0-3878 GCA_964501385.1 uncultured Clostridia bacterium | reverse complement strand
AATAAAAAAAGTGCCAAGTTGACAATTTATATTGTCAATTTGGCACTTTTTAGACATAAAATATATCGCTGGATGATAATTATCCGATTTTCGTTACAAGTACCGTCATATCATCCATTACAGTATTTTGACCTCTTAAGGCATAGCTAAGTATTAAATTTGCTATAGTCTGCGGGTCTTTATCCCCTATGTGTTCCAAATATTTATCAAGTGATTTTTTCGGGTCTTGACTGATTGAATCTATTATGCCGTCCGTAATCATCACTACCATATCTCCGACATTGATTTCTTTTTTAAAAGAGCTGTATTCAAAATTATCAAGAATTCCAAGGGGAAGACTTTTGCCGCTTATTTTATCAACACTTTTGCCGCTTAAAATATATGAAGGTGCAGCTCCTGCTTTGTACAGCCTTATTTCTTTCGTTCCATAATCTATTATGGTAAAATCAAATGTTACATATCTTTCATCACCTAATTTAAGCATAAGTACTGAATTTAATGTTCTTAAAATTTGCTCTTCCGTAAAATCTGAATATAAAAACCTTGACATTAAATCTACTGCACTGTTGCTTTCATTGTATGCTTCTTCTCCGGAGCCAATGCCGTCGCAAAGAACAGTGTAGTACTTTTCTGCCCTGCCTGCATATGCAAAGTTGTCTCCTGAAACAGCTGAACCATCTTTGACAGCTGCAGCACTGTATGTTCTTATTTTTATTTTTTTAATATTTTTAAACTTTAACACATAATAATTTGGGGATACAACAACTCTCTCAACGCATCTTAGCTTTGCACCGCAAACATTTCTCACAATCAATGCAATAATACTTTCTGCTTCTTCCGGTGTTTTATCTGTTTTTACAGTTAAACTTAATAGTACGGAAGATTTATTACAGGATATTACCTCAAAAAATTTAACATTGATATTTTGCCATAGAAGCTGCTCCTTGATTTTTGTTTTTGCTGCATCTGAAAATATATTTAAATATTTGCTTTTACTTTTATTCTTTATAACAGCAATAGAATCCGAAGAAGTTGAGGCTGCTTCACCTTCTGCATCTTTTAGAGGAACAATTTCATCATTTCTTTTGCTTTTTACACTATGCTTTCTTTCTGTTTTTATGCCTTTTTTTATACTTTTAACAGTTTTAACTCCCTCATTTAACAAAACTATGGCACTGAAAATAAACATTGTTTCAAAAATATTCAAAAAAAGCCCATTCAAATTAAATCCGTCAGCAATTAATATTGCTGTTTTTGAAAAAAACAACACAGCGGCAGAATATCCTGATATTACAAAAATCGATTTTTTGTCTTCATCCTTTAAATTAAAAAAATATGCATACACTGCTATAAGCATAATAGTATAAACAAAGTCGAAACGAACAGATATAATCCCTAAAACGGTTGCTGCCAATACTGATAGCCAAGGACCTTTAATATGGCAATATGAACTTAAAACAACAATTGCAAAAGGAAATATTTCATGAATTATATTCTGCCTTGAAACAAAAAAACACACCAAAAGCAACAGCCAATTTTCTTTGATGTGTTTAAATTCTTTTTTTAAAACATTCATAATAATTAAATCATATTTTTCATCCTGTGTTTTTCCAATCATAATTTCCACCCCTCGTTTTTACCATAGTAGCAGAAGATGATTGTAAAATACTGTCAAAATATGCTTTAATCGCAAATTTATTAATTTAATAAGTCTTTCTCGGAGCCTATTCCTTGAATAAGCTTGTTGTCATTCTTATTTTTGTCTATGTATATTGTTTCATTAGGTTTAACCATCTTATATTGATCTCTTGCTATTTTTTCAACTATTTCCATGAGAGCTTCCTCATCGTTTAGTTTTTCAACGTCCTCTTTAAGCTCTGATATTTCCTTTTCTGCCTCTGCTTTTAGCAATTGTTTTTCTTCTATTTGACCGTTTAAGTCTAAAAGCATCTCATATTGATTGAATGCTGTAAAAGCAAAATACATGACAAATATAATAAAAAGAAAATTGATAACATTGAATTTTCTCTTTTTCTTTATTGGAGCAGTAAGTTTTTTAAGTCTTTTTTGTTCTTTTATTTCCATTTCTTGTTGTCGGAAATCATGATGATTAATTTTTTTCTTTAGTTCTATAATCTTTTGTTCTTCGTTCAACTAAACTTTGCTCCTTTCTTTTTCTTTTTTTATGTTTTTGCAATACCTTTTTACGCTTCTGTCTTTTTTTCTTATTATATATCATTTTTCTATTTTTGGAAACCTTTTTTAGTTTAAATTTCAGAAATTTATACCTTTTCTTAAGTTTTTCTCTTTTTGCTATGTATTTTAATTTAAATGGGTACAATAACAGCTTTATTTTTCTTATTATAAATTTGATCGGGTTTATTAAAAGATGAATAAATTTTTTTATAACTTTCAGTATGAAATCAATAATAAATATTAACAGCTTTAAAATATATCTGCTGATTCCATAGAAATACAAAAGAGCACCCGTTAAAAACCCCAATAGAATAAAGAACCTAACGTTACCATAGCTAATATCCAAAATTAACTGGGTGCTTATTTTTATGCTTATTATCCAATATAAAATATCACCGATTACAGTTCCTGCTGCATTAAGCTTGCTATAATGTCTTATGAGTCTGTAAATATCCCACATGAATCCAAGAAACATTCCTGCCATTAGGGATACTGCCAACATATATTCCTGAGAATAAGGTAAATAATCCATACTATTTAAATAATTTCTTTACTAAGCTTACTTTCTCTCTCTGTCCTTCATATTCAGAGTAAATTAGAGAATTAATGATGCCCTTAACCATAAGCTTGCCTTCCTCTACATTTAACTTGCTTATGTTTAATTTTTCGCCCTTTATGGTAAGCTTTCCTTTTGATGTAATAAGCACAACTGTTTCGTCGTTAAAATTATCCACTCCTTCAACACCGGTGACATTTAATAATTCTTTATTTTCAAGCACTAAACTTTGTATTGTTTTATCATCCATAAAAATCCCCCCTTAAATACTACTAACATTATATGTCCAAGGGATTTTAATTATGACTTAGTCATTAATGGAGCTTTGCTGTCAATGCTATGACACGTAAGTGTCATCCTGAACGTAGTGAAGGATCTCATCAAGGAATATTCACTTACTGCGAGATTCTTCGCCTACAGCTCAGAATGACAAAATATGAGGTTAGGGCATCTTGTGTTTTTCTTTATAGATATCCTTGGCAAGTCTTGCATTAAGCATACCTTTTTTTACTGATTTAACGCTTTGTCTTGTTTCAATAATTCTGCCACAAACCAGCTTAATGACTGCCTTGCCTTCCTTATCATATACATTTGTTATAGAATTTACGTCAAATAATCCAAAGGCAGCATCATGATTAAACATAGGCTCCCTTACATTAAGATAAATAAAAATTAAATTCTCATTTATAACCAATGGTACTTTATTTGTAATACCTAACTCTTGTCCATAGTTTAAGCGGTTGTGATACAAACTTATATTGTAATAATCTGCTAAATTTTTTGTACATGTTTCTATTGTTGCATTTCTTATAAAAAGTGCGTCCTTTGTTATTATCTCCGTGCAGTTTCCCTTATCTTTCACATAAACAGGAAGCATTGCTTCGATTTCGTTGAATTTTATATTGTTTTTCATGCAATTCAATTCCTTTAATAAAAATTTCTATTGAAATATCAACATATTCAGTTATAAGGAGTCTGATTTATTAAGCTCCCGAATTCTTAGGTTTTACCACTTTTACATATTTTTACTTAATTAATATAATAAAGCAAAAAGGTGATAAAAATGAACTCTGACATTAATTATATTATTCAGGAATCTTTAAAAGGGGACAAATATTATCAGGAA
>CAZCTI010000154.1:0-3916 GCA_964501385.1 uncultured Clostridia bacterium | reverse complement strand
TTGGATTTTTAAAGCATAATGCAAATCCTGCCAAAGTATTTATGGGAGACACAGGCTCCTTAGCATTAGGAGGTGCTGTTGCTGCTGTTGCCGTAATATCTAACACAGTATTATTTATACCTATAATTGGCGGTATATATTTTGCAGAAGCGCTTTCTGTAATTATTCAGGTTTTTCATTATAAAAGAACAAAAAGAAGGATTTTTAAAATGGCTCCCATACATCATCATTTTGAAATGTGTGGTTGGAAAGAAACAAAGGTTGTGGGAGTATTTTGGATAGTAACCTTAATATTGGCATTTATAGGCATTTATTCAATATAATAACATAAAATTAAAACGAGGTTAAATTTCCTCTTTAGGAAGAATAGGAAAGAAGGTAAAAATGGAAAATATTCTTGTTGTTGGGCTTGGAGTTTCAGGTATAGCCTGTATAAAAGGACTAAACAAAATAGGTGCTAAAATTTATGCATTTGATGAAATGTCAAAAGATAAGTTAAGCGAAAGATTGGAAGAAATTAAAGATGTTGATGTTGAATACTTCTTTGGCAATGAAGATATAAAAAAAATAAATTTTGAAAAGCTAAATTATGCAATTAAAAGCCCTGGTATTAAATATGAAGTGCCCATAATTGAAGCACTTATTAATAATGATGTAAATGTAATAAGCGATATAGAAGCAGCCTACAGGGTAACAAAAGCTAAAATAGTTTCTATAACGGGAACAAACGGGAAGACAACAACAACAACCCTGATAGGGGAAATGGTAAGAGAAAGCAATAAGTCATACAAGATAACGGGAAATATCGGTTTTGGAATGTTTAATGATGCATTAAATTCAGGCGAAAATGATATACTTGTGGCTGAAGTGAGCAGTTTTCAATTAGCAGGTACAAGAGAATATAAACCCCATATCAGTGTTATAACAAATATCACTCCGGACCATATGGACTATCATCATACCTTAAAAAATTATATAGAAGCAAAATTTAGAAATGTTATTAACCAAGATGAAAATGATTATGCAATATTAAATTATGAAGATGAAACTATAAGGAATTATTCACATAATATAAAAGCTAAAAAAATATTTTTCAGCTCCGAAAGAATTTTGAAGGATGGAATATTTGAAGATAATGGTCAAATGTTTTATAAGGATGGCAATAATAAAGAATTTATAATCAATACAAATGAAATATTTATACCGGGAAAACATAATTTGGAAAATGCAATGGCATCTGCTGGTGCTGCTATAGCATTAGGAATAGATATTAATTTAATAGCGATAGTTTTAAAAGAATTCAAAGGTGTGGAGCATCGTCTTGAATTTTCTGGCGAATATAACAAAGTTAAATTCTACAATGATTCTAAAGGAACAAATCCTGATGCATCAATAAAAGCAGTTCAAGGAATCAATAAGCCCATAATACTAATAGCCGGAGGATATGATAAACAATCACAATATGATGATTTTATAAAAGCATTTGATAATAAGGTAAAAGCATTGATTCTTCTTGGTCAAACGGCTGATGATATAGAAGCTTGTGCTTTAAAGTATGGATTTACAAATATATACCGAGTAGACACAATGGATGAAGCAGTAAAAAAAAGCTTTGAATTGTCGGAAGAGGGAGACAATGTAGTGTTATCTCCCGCCTGTGCCAGCTGGGGAATGTACCCTAATTATGAAGTCAGAGGCAGAGATTTTAAAGAAAGGGTAAATTATTATGGAGGAAACATTAAAGAAAGCTAAGTCAAGGTCTTTAGACTGGGTATTGGTTTTTGTAATAGTACTGTTAGTGTTATTTGGTTTTTTAATGGTTTATAGCTCCAGTTATCCTGACGGGTATTATAAATATGGAGGAGACCCATTTTATTTTCTTAGGAAACAGGTTGTAGCAGCGGGTATTGGGCTGGTAGGGATGATATTTTTTGCAAATCTTCCATACATAATCTATAAAAAATTCAACAAGCTAATATTAGTTGCATGTTTTGGGCTGGCTATGCTTACTATTGTTATGGGAATTGCATCAAACGGTGCTCAAAGGTGGATAGTCGTAGGGGGCATGTCTTTGCAGCCTTCAGAAATAATAAAAATCGGCGGCGTTTTGTACATGGCTGATTATTTCAGCAGGAAAAGAGAAACCTTGTCTACCTTTTTTAAAGGGTTTATTCCATCCATGGCATACATAGGATTTTTTTGTGGGTTAATAGCAATTCAGGACGACTTAAGTACTGCAATTATATTGGGCGGAACATTGATGGTTATGTTTTTTTGTTCAGGAGCAAGGATAAGTCACTTGGTATTATTGGTAATTATCGCAGCCGCAGGGGTGGCTGTTTTAATTGCATCTCAGACTTATCGTATAACCAGAATAATAGTGTTTCTTGACCCTTTTAAATATCCTTTGAATGAAGGTTATCAGATTATAAATTCGCTGTATGCATTGGGTACGGGAGGACTTTTTGGAATGGGAATAGGAAAAAGTCGACAAAAATTTTTCCATTTACCGGAAGCTTACAATGATTTTATTTTTTCAATAATAGGAGAAGAGCTTGGCTTTATAGGATGCGTGTTTTTGATGCTTGGATTTGCAATTTTTGCATGGAGAGGTCTAAGGATTTCAATGAACATAGATGATTTTTTTGGTAGTCAAACAGCACTTGGCATGACAACCTTAGTATTGATGCAATTTTTAATTCACATAGCTGTTGCAACATCATCAATGCCTCCAACGGGAAGGGCACTGCCCTTTATAAGTGCAGGTGGTTCATCACTGATGTTTTTATTGTGCTCTATGGGGATTTTACTAAATATATCGAAATATTCGAATACATATCGATCGTAAATCACATGCCATAGGCATGTGTCATCCTGAGCGATAGCGAAGGATCTCATATTTTAAGTAAAGAGATTCTTCACCTGTGGTTCAGGATGACGAGGGCTACGCCCTCGGAATTAAACCCAAAAGGAATGGTACTATAAATGAGAGTTCTTATAACAGGTGGAGGTACCGGAGGACATATTAATCCGGCATTGGCTGTAGCTCAGAAAGTAAGACATGAAAATCCTTCTGATACTATTTTGTATGTGGGAAGCAAAAACAGTCTTGAAAGCGAATTAGTTCCAAAAGAAGGATTTGAATTTAAATCTGTAACAGCGAAATATTTAAGAAGGAAATTCACTTTAGAAAATATTAAAACTCTTTTTGCTTCGGCAAAGGGCATAATGGAGTCTTTTAAAATAATAAATGATTTTAAACCGGATATAGTTGTAGGCACGGGAGGATATGTATGTGGGCCTGTAGTTTTGGCTGCCTATTTAAAAAAGGTTCCAACAATGATATTGGAACAAAATGTTTTTCCCGGAATTACAAATAAATTATTAAGTAAAATCGTTGATACAATAGGAATAAGCTTTGAAGAAGCTAAGAAGTATTTTCCTGAAAATGTACAACATAAGCTTATTATGTTGGGAAACCCGGTAAGAAAGGATATTATTACAACCGACAGGAGAAAATCAAGAACCAAGTATAATTTAAGGCCTGATGATGTATTTATTTATTCATTTGGAGGCAGTGGTGGTCAAATAAGCTTAAATGAAGCAATTATTCATGTTATAAAAAAATATAACGGAAACAGAAACATAAAAATACTTCATGTGACAGGCAAGAAACTTTATGATAGTTTCTTAGAGGATTTAAAAAACAATATTGTTAATATTGAAAAAAATATTGAAATAAAAGATTATATGTATGAAGCCGCAATTGCCCTTTCAGCTTCCGATATAGTAATAGGAAGTGCGGGAGCCATAACAATTGCAGAAATCACTGCCATTGGTGTTCCTTCTATTTTGATTCCAAAAACCTACACTGCAGAAAATCATCAGGAATACAATGCCCGTGCTTTGGAAAAGG
>CAZCTI010000153.1:0-3927 GCA_964501385.1 uncultured Clostridia bacterium | reverse complement strand
ACAAATTTTAACTATTCAATTATACTAATTAAAAATTAATATTGCAATCTTTAAATTTTAATGTTAGAATGATTAGGTTCAAATAATAAAAGCTATATTGATAATAATAGTAATGTTATAGATAAATGGGAGGTGGAATTATGGCTAAATTTTGTGAAGTGTGCGGAAAAGGAACAATATCCGGTCACAGTATAACGCATTCTGACAGAAAAATAAAAAGAACATGGAAACCAAACGTAAGAACTATTACGATTGTAGAAAATGGAAAAGCATCAAGAAAAACAGTTTGTACAAGATGTATGAGATCAGGAAAAATTCAAAGAGCTATATAAGCATAAAAATAGTGGCAAAAGCCATTATTTTTTATTTACGGAAATTTACTCGGTGTTTCCTCTACTTTGTATAGAGGTGTGTACCCCTAAGTACGGGGACATTCCTCAGCCCACAGAGACTTATATATCGGGGACATTCCTCTCCCCGCAGAGAATTTCCCCATAGTAGAGGTGTGTCCCCCTACCTTGTATAGAGGTGTGTCCCCCTTCCTATAACAGTTTAAACAATGTTAAGCCTAATACAATTAATAGTAATCCCAAAATAAACATCCAAATTTTAATAGGTAAAATCTGAACAATAATAATTGCTCCTATAATTGCAATCAATAAACCTAAAATTTCTGTGAATTTAAATGTTTTGTTTACCGGTGCACATTTCTTTTTATGTTTAAAATAATTCATAATATCCCCCCTAATTATACTCTTATATATTCTATTCACCTAAATAAAAAAGATACAGGAAATTTATTAAAAGAAAAGGAGACACACCTTGAAAGTAAGGTAACCCTATTTGGGTTATGATTTCAAGGAATGTCCCCTTAGTATTAGAATTCTGCGTTTTTTGGGGTTCTTGGAAATGGTATTACATCTCTTATGTTGCTCATACCTGTCAAATACATTATGAGTCTTTCAAACCCTAATCCATAGCCTGAATGTTTTACTCCGCCGTATTTTCTTAATTCCAAGTACCACCACATTTCTTCTTTATGAACTCCCATTTCGTCCATTCTTTTTTCAAGGAATTCAAGTCTTTCTTCTCTTTGGCTGCCGCCTATTAATTCACCAATTCCCGGAACCAATAAGTCCATTGCTGCAACTGTCTTATTATCTTCATTCATACGCATGTAAAATGCTTTTATATCCTTTGGATAATTTACTACAAAAACGGGACGTTTGAAAATTTTTTCAGACAAATATCTTTCGTGCTCAGTTTGTATATCTGTTCCCCATTTAACGGGATACTCAAAACTATCATTGTTTTCCATTAATATATCGATAGCATCTGTATATGTAATTCTGCCAAATTCTGAATTTACTACATTGTATAGCTTATCAAAAAGTCCTTTGTCTACAAAGCTGTTGAAAAATTCCATTTCTTCCTTTGCATTTTCAAGCACGTAATTTACAACATATTTAACCATATCCTCTGCTAATTGCATGTTGTCATTTATATCTGCAAAAGCAATTTCAGGCTCAATCATCCAAAATTCCGAAGCATGTCTTGCAGTATTTGAATTTTCTGCTCTGAATGTTGGTCCAAATGTATAAGTTTTCTTAAATGCCAATGCAAAAATTTCTGCTTCCAATTGCCCGCTAACAGTAAGATTTGCGGATTTTCCGAAAAAGTCCTTAGTATAATCAGCCTTTCCGTCCACCTTTTCAACATTATCCAAATTTAAAGTTGTTACTCTAAACATTTCTCCTGCACCTTCTGCATCTGAAGCAGTAATAATTGGAGGATGAGCATAAATAAATCCTCTGTCAATAAAAAATTTATGAATAGCATAACTAGCTATGCTTCTTACACGAAAAACTGCAGAAAAAGTATTGGTGCGAGGTCTTAAGTGTGCAATTGTTCTTAAATATTCCATTGTATGGCGTTTTTTCTGCAAAGGATAATTTGAATCTGAATTTGCTTCCATTGTTATTTCAGTTGCTTTAATTTCAAAAGGTTGCTTAGATTCAGGTGTTAAAATCAAATTACCTTCCACTGTTATGGCACTGCCTGTTGAATATTTTCTTACCTCTTCAAAATTGCTTAAATTGTTTTCAAATACAACCTGCACATTTTTAAGATATGTCCCGTCATTTAATTCAATAAACCCAAAATTTTTAGAATCTCTTATTGTTCTTATCCAGCCTTCTATTTTAACTTCCTTGTAATTTTCAGGCTTTAAAAACAAATCTTTTACATCAGTTGTTTTCATTATTCCTCCTGTTTAATCTTTTGATATAAATACTATAGCTGTTCCTTGATTTAATGTCACTCTTCCATTACTGCCTTTTATCTGATTACTTATACATAAAGTTGAGCCTCTTTGAACATTAACATTGTTTAAATTATATTTAAAACCTTCCAAATTAAGCCCGAAAATAAAATCCGTAACCGGGATTATAGATATGTAGTATCCTTCTTTATAACCTATAATTAAATCCGTGTTATCAGAAATAATTTTTATTTCATTGTTATTATCAATTATGGTAATTATTACGCCTATTTTAAAACATCTTTCCATAAGCATAATATTGCCTAATGTGTGGTCAAGCCTACTCCCGGAGGCACCTGTAAGCACAATATTGTTATATCCTTTTGAAATGGCAAATTCGACAGCTAATTCCATATCTGTTGAATCCTTTTCGGAAGGGAATTTTTCAATTGGAATATTTAGCGTTTCATATTGTTTAAGAACAGATAAATTTACAGAATCAAAATCCCCAATTATAATATCAGGAACTATTCCGTACTTTTTCGCTTTATCAAGTCCACCGTCAGCACATATAATATAATCACAATGAATATTCTCGATTATATCTTTGTTCGTTTCTTCGCCATTTCCAATTATTAATGCTGTTTTCATGACCCCATTATTTCCTTAAACTTCTTTGTTTCATTTACTACATCATTTGCTTTGTAAATTGCAGAGCCTGCAACTACAACATTTGCACCCCAACTTAGCACTTCTTTTAAATTTGAAGAATTTACTCCTCCGTCAATTTCAATATCTATAGATAAATTATATTCATTAATCATCTCATTTAAATCATTGAATTTATATTTTACATTTTCTATGAGACTTTGACCGCCAAATCCTGGATTTACACTCATTAATAACACCATATCTACATCTCTTATAATATCTTTAAGAGTAGAAACAGGTGTTGCAGGATTCAATGAAACACCTGCTTTTATCCCATATGATTTTATTTTTTGGATAGTTCTATGTAGATGAATGCAGGATTCCTGATGTACCACAATTATATCTGCACCCGATTTGTAAAAGTCTTCAATAAAATTATCAGGGTTTTCAATCATCAGATGCACATCAAATATTAAATTTGTGGTTTTTCTTAAACTTTTAACCACATCCGGTCCTATTGTAATATTAGGAACAAAATGTCCATCCATCACATCTATGTGTATATAATCTGCTCCTCCTTGTTCTACAAGCTTTATGGCTTCCCCAAGGTTGGAAAAATCAGCAGATAATATTGAGGGGGCTAACTTATTTTTCATACTTACTTGTCTCCTAATATAATTTATTGCTTTTTATTTGTTCCAATAGTTTTATATAATTATTATACCTTATTTCACTGATTAAATTGTTATTAACAGCTTCTTTTATTACACAATTAGGCTCCTTATAATGAAGGCAGTCTGAAAATTTGCATCCTTCATCGTATTTTACTATTTCCGGATAATAATTTTTAAGAGAGTATTCATCTATTCCCTCTAATTCAAAGGAGCTGAATCCAGGTGTGTCTACTGCATACCCTCCAAAGCTTAGCTTGAAAATTTCAGCATGGCGGGTGGTATGCTTACCTCTTTTTAATTTTTCGCTTATTTCGCCGGTTTTAAGAATAAAATCCGGCTGTA
>CAZCTI010000152.1:0-3929 GCA_964501385.1 uncultured Clostridia bacterium | reverse complement strand
CCTTTTCCAAAGCACGGGCATTGTATTCCTGATGATTTTCTGCAGTGTAGGTTTTCGGAATTAAAATAGAAGGAACACCAATTGCAGTTATTTCTGCAATAGTTATGGCTCCTGCACTTCCTATTACTATATCGGAAGCAGAAAGAGCAATTGGAGCTTCATACATATAATCCTTTATTTCGATATTTTTTTCTATATTAATATTGTTATTTTTTAAATCTTCCAAGAAACTATCATAAAGTTTCTTGCCTGTTACATGAAGAATTTTTATATTTATGTTTCCGTTATATTTTCTTATAACATCAATTATTGCTTCATTTAAACTTATTTGACCACCGCTGCCTCCAAATGAGTAAATAAATACATCCTCAGGTCTTAAATTGTACTTTGTTCTTGATTTTCTCCTGTCAGTTGTAACAATATCGTTTCTCACCGGGTTTCCTACCAGAATGAGCTTATGTTGTGCATTTTCGGGAAAATATTTTTTAGCTTCTTCAAAGCTTATACCTATTGTATCAACAATTTTGCTTAATAATTTATTAGTTATACCGGGATATACATTTTGCTCCAATATCATTGTTGGCACCTTTTTCAAATGAGCAGCTAAAACCACAGGGCCGCATACATATCCTCCCGTTCCCACAACTATGTCAGGTTTAAATTCATTTATTATTTTAAAAGATTCCATTACACCCTTTGCTGAAGCAAAAAGTGTTTTAATATTTTCAAAAGTTATTTTTCTTTTTAAATATTTTGCTGTTACAGATTTAAACTCAAAGCCTTCCTTTGGAACTAACTCGCTTTCAAGACTGTTTTTGCTTCCCACATACAAAATAACATCAGAAGGATTTTCATGTTTTACCTTCTGAGCTATGGAAAGCGCCGGATTAATGTGTCCTCCGGTACCTCCGCCTGTTATAAGAACTCTCATATTATTACCATTCCTTTTAAGTTTAATTCCGAGGGCATAGCCCTCGTCATTCTGAACCGCAGGTGAAGAATCTCAGAACTTCAAAAGATGAGATCCTTCGCTTACGCTCAGGATGACATGCCTTTGGCATGCAATGCCATGAACTTTCTCCTTATGATCTGTATGTATTCGAATACTTCGATATATTTAGTAAAATCCCCATTGAACACAACAAAAACATCAATGATGAACCTCCTGCACTTATAAAGGGAAGTGCCCTTCCTGTTGGAGGCATAGATGATGTTGCAACTGCAACGTGAATCATAAATTGCACCAACACTAAGACGGTCAAGCCAAGTGCTGTCTGGCTTCCGAAAAAGTCATCTATATTCATGGAAACTCTAAGACCCCTCCAAGCAAATATAACAAAGCCAAGCATTAAAAACACACAGCCTATAAAGCCAAGTTCTTCTCCTATTATTGAAAAAATAAAGTCGTTGTAGGCTTCCGGCAAATGGAAAAACTTTTGTCTGCTTTTTCCTATTCCCATTCCAAAAAGCCCTCCGGTACCTAAAGCATACAATGAATTTATAATTTGATAACCTTCATCCAAAGGATATTTAAATGGATCAAGAAACACTATTATTCTGGTTATACGATAAGCCTCAGATGCAATTAAAACACCGACTCCTGCAACTGCAAAAATAACTAACATTATTAGGTGGCTTATTTTTGCTCCTGAGCAAAAAAACATAACCATCAATGTTCCGCCCAATATAATTGCTGTACTTAAGTCGTCCTGAATTGCAATTAAACCGCAAAAAAAACCTATATATCCCATGGAGGGAATAAATCCTTTAAAAAAGGTAGATAAGTTTTTCCTATTCCTGCTGAAATAATCAGCCATGTAAAGTACGCCACCGATTTTTATTATTTCTGAAGGCTGCAATGACATACCCCCGATAACTATCCATCTTTGTGCACCGTTCGATGCAATTCCCATAACAATAGTCAGCATAGCCAAACCAAAACATGCAGCCAATATTAGCTTGTTGAATTTTTTGTAGATTATGTATGGAAGATTGGCAAAAAATATCATACCAACAAGCCCAATACCTGCAGCCACAACCTGTTTTCTAAGAAAATAAAATGGGTCTCCTCCATATTTATAATACCCGTCAGGATAACTTGAGCTATAAACCATTAAAAAACCAAACAATACTAACAGGACTATTACAAAAACCAATACCCAGTCTATTGATCTTGACTTAGCTTTCTTTAATGTTTCCTCCATAATAATTTACCCTTTCTTTAAAATCTCTGCCTCTGACTTCATAATTAGGGTACATTCCCCAGCTTGCACAGGCGGGAGATAGAACAACATTGTCTCCTTCTTCTGCCAATTCAAAGCTCTTCTTAACTGCTTCATCCATTGTCTTTACTCTGTATATATTTGTAAAACCATATTTTAAAGCACATGCTTCTATATCACCTGAAGTCTGGCCAAGAAGAATCAATGCTTTTACTTTATTATCAAAAGCTTTTATAAAATCATCATATTGCGACTTTTTATCATACCCTCCCGCTATCAATATAATAGGCTTTTCTATTCCTTGGACTGCCTTTATTGATGCATCAGGATTTGTACCTTTGGAATCATTATAAAACTTAACTTTGTTATATTCACCGGTATACTCGAGGCGATGTTCAACACCTTTAAATTCTTTTAGTACTTTGGCTATTGTATTAATATCTATTCCCAATGCTAAGGCAGCACCGGTAGATGCCATTGCATTTTCCAAATTATGCTTGCCGGGTATAAATATTTCTTTTGTATTTATTATAAAATCAATTTGATTTCCTGCTTTATAAAACATTTGACCATTTTCTGCAAATATTCCCTCCTCCAAAACTCTTTCAGAGCTGAAGAATATTTTCTTAGCCTTTATATTATGTGAAAAATTCTTTATAGTTTCATCTTCATAATTTAATATTGCATAATCATTTGCATCTTGATTTATTACATTTTTAAATTTTGCTTCTATATAATTATTTAGAGTGTGATGATAATCTAAATGGTCAGGAGTAATATTTGTTAAAACACTGATATGAGGCTTATATTCTATTGTGCCTGCTAATTGAAAACTGCTTACTTCAGCCACAAGTATATCATTTTCACCTGAATTTAAAGCATCATTAAACATTCCGAAACCGATATTCCCCGTTATCTTGTACGTTTTACCGCTTTCTTTTACCATCTCTCCTATAAGAGTTGTTGTTGTTGTTTTGCCGTTAGTTCCCGTTATAGAAACTATTTTTGATTTTGTTACATTGTAGGCAGCTTCTATGTCACTTATTACATTTACATTATTATTGAGCAGCTTTTCGACTATGGGCACTTCATATTTAATACCTGGACTTTTTATTGCATAATCTATATTTTTTAAATTTATTTTTTCAATTTCATCATTGCCAAAGAAATATTCCACATCAATATCTTTTATTTCTTTTAATCGCTCGCTTAATTTATCTTTGGATGATTCATCGAATGCATAAATTTTAGCCCCAATCTTATTTAATCCTTTTATACATGCTATACCTGAAACTCCAAGACCTACTACAAGAATATTTTCCATTTTTACCTTCTTTCCTATACTCCCCTAAGAGGAGATTTAGCCCCTTTTAATTTTATGTTGTTATATTGAATAAATGCCTATAAATGCTAATATCAAAGTTACTATCCAAAATACTCCCACAACCTTTGTTTCTTTCCAGCCACACATTTCAAAATGATGATGAATAGGTGCCATTTTAAATATTCGTCTTTTTGTTCTCTTGTAATGAAGAACCTGAATAATTACGGAAAGAGCTTCTGCAAAATATATACCGCCAATTATGGGTATGAATAATACCGTGTTGGAAATAACAGCAACAGAAGCAACAGCACCTCCTAAAGCCAAAGAACCTGTGTCTCCCATAAATACTTTGGCAGGATTTGCATTATGCTTTAAAAATCCAA
>CAZCTI010000151.1:0-3951 GCA_964501385.1 uncultured Clostridia bacterium | reverse complement strand
TAGGGTCAAGCCCATTATCATACTATTCTATCAATGAAAAAGTGTGATAACTTGTATAAATGTTTTTTGCTGCAATTATTTTTTTGCCATGGGGTCTGTTAGCATTTCATAGCCTCCCATAGCTGCAACGGTTATCATTATTGCGTTTATAATTGTCATTATGATTCCTTGTGCGTTTTCTCCACTTCTTGCAAAGATGAAAGTTAAAATTAATGCTATCAAAAAGCTGTAAAGTCTCACATAAGAATCGCCAAATCTTTTTTTAACTAAAAATTTTGTGAATTGAACTATTAACATTGTAGTAGCTGTAAGGCCTGCAAATGTAGTTAATACATCCAAGGACATGAAATCATTAAACATATATTCACCTCATTTCGTTAATATTGGAAGGGGGACACACCTCTGTCAAGAAAGGCAAAGGATATTCTCTGTTGGTAAAATGAATGTCCCCGTATTTATTATATGCATCATTATTGGGAATATGAAGAGACAGAAAAGTAGGTTCTTATTAATTAAAACAATTTGATAATTAAGTGGTGAAATGATATAATTGAACTTATTAATGTATTAAATTAAGGGAGAAAACTTTGAAGGATTATATAGTTTTTAAGGATGTATGCAAATATTATCATACGGGAGGAATTGAAATTCCTGCTACCCATAATGTTAATTTTTCAATAAATAAAAATGAATTCTGCGTAATAGTGGGACCCAGCGGTGCGGGGAAAACTACTATTTTAAACATGTTGGGTGGAATGGACTCATGTGACAGCGGAATAATTGAATTGGACAAAAATGTTGTAAGCGGTTTAAACGAAAGACAACTGACGGATTACCGCAGATATGACGTTGGATTTGTTTTTCAATTTTACAATCTTATGCAAAATTTAACCGCATTGGAAAATGTGGAGCTTGCTTCCGAAATATGCAAAAATCCACAAGATGCTAAAGAAGCTCTTAAAATGGTGGGACTTGAAGAAAGAATGCAAAATTTCCCCTCACAACTTTCAGGAGGAGAGCAGCAGCGTGTTTCAATTGCAAGAGCTTTGGCAAAAAACCCCAAAATTTTACTATGCGATGAACCAACAGGAGCATTAGACTACAATACAGGAAAAAATGTTCTAAAGCTATTACAGGATACATGCAGGAACATGGGCAAAACTGTTATTGTGGTTACTCACAATTTAGCTATTACTCAAATGGCAGATCGTGTAATTCATTTAAAAAACGGAACAGTTCAAAAAATAATTACAAATGAAAATCCTTTACCGGTTGAAAGGATTGAATGGTAATGAAAAAAACCTATATAAAAATTATTTTACAAGAAATCAAACACAGTATGGGACGATTTGCGGCTATTTTTGGGATAGTCGCTCTTAGTGTGGGGTTTTTATCAGGGTTAATGGCTACCACCCCGGATATGAAGTCAACAGCCGATGAATATTTTGATAAAAACAATATGGCTGATATTTTCATAAAAGGTACAAAGGGTTTAACCCATAAGGATTTAAACGTAGTAAAGGAGTTGACGGGAACGGAACAAATAATGCCCGCTTATGTTACAGATGCATTGCTTGAAACAGGTACCGGTGAAGTTTTGACCACAAGAATTTATGGGATGGATTTATTAAACAACAAAGACAATATTAATAATTTAAGTCTAATATCCGGTAGAATGCCTGAAAATGAATACGAATGTGTTGTGGAAAAAAGCCTTGGGCATATAACAGAAATAAATATAGGTGAAAAATTAATTGTTTCTAACCAAAATGAAGACTATGAAAATATAAATGATACTTATGCCGTTACAGAATTTACTGTGGTTGGCACAGTAAGCAATCCATTTTATTTTTCGATAGAAATAGAAAGAAGTAATATAGGAAACGGCCGTATAGGCTCTATTATTTATGTGGATGAAAAAAGTTACTCCATGGACGTTTATACGGATTTTTATATAACTATGAAGGATGCTAAGAATTATACTGCCTTTACTGATGAATATGAAAATTATGTTGATGAAAATGTTGAATTATTAAAATATATAGGTAAAACAAGGTCAGCATTAAGGGATGAAGAAATTAAAAATGAAGCATATGAAAAATTAGATGATGCTAAAAGAGAATATAATGAAGCTAAATCAGATGCCGAAAAGGAATTGGCCGATGCAGCAAAGGAAATAGAGGATGGCAAAGTGGAGCTATCAGATGCAGCTAAGGATATTGAAGAAGGAAAAATTGAACTGTCAGATGCAAAAATAACATTGAAAAAAGAAATATCGGATGCAGAAAAAGAAATTGCTGATGGTTATATTGAGTTAGCCGATGCGAAAGTGGAGCTTGAAGATGGCGAAAAAGAATATATAGATGGTTTAATTGAATTAGCAGACGGCAAAAAAGAATATGAAGATGGTTTGAAAGAGTTTCAAGATGCAGAAGAAGAATTAGCAGATGCCCAAAATAAATTTGACGAAGGTGAACAGGAATTCTTAGAAGGTGTTGAACGATATGAGGATGGGCGAAGTGAGTTAAGACAAGGTCAAAGGGAATTAGAAGCTGCAAAGGAACAGCTTAAACAAGCTGAAATAGAATATGAGGCAGGCATAACCGAATTAAATACACAAAAAGCACAGTTTGAAGGACTTACGGGACAAATTATAATGATGAGCCATCTGCCGTTTTCCTCAACTGAAGAACTTATGACTGCTGTTGAAAATGATGTGTATATTACAACATCCACGTCAATTAAAGGGACAGTTACGGGTGTATTAAATGCCATGGGCTCCATGGGATACCCTGTTCCAAAGGATGCTGATGAGTTGCTGTATAATTATTACCGGCTAAAAGCAGGAGAAGAAGCTTTGGAGAATGCAAGGCAGCAAATTGCAGCGGGCTGGCTTCAATATGAAGAAGGAAGCAAAAAATTAGAAAGCGGAAGAAGTAAATTAAACAAAGCAAAGGCTGAAATAGATAAAGGAAGAAAAGAATTAGAGGAAAATCGGGTCAAACTTCAGGATGGATGGAGGGAGTTGGAGGACGCTCGTATAGAGCTTCAAGATGCCAAAAAGGAAATTGAAGACGGAGAAAAGGAACTTCAAGATGCAAGAATTGAATTAGATGATGGCTGGAAAAAGTATTACGATGGTCTTGAAGAAATAAAAGATGCAGAAATAACATTAAAAGAAGAAACAGATAAAGCAGACAAGGAAATCCGTGACGGTGAAATAGAGCTTAATGACGGTATTTTGGAATATGAGGACGGATTAAAAGAGCTTATGGAGGGTGAACAAGAATACTTAAAGGCAAAAGCAGATGCACAAAAAGAATTAAATGATGCAGCTGTTAAAATTTCTGATGCAGAAATAGAAATTGCTGAGCTAAAAATGCCAAAATGGTATGTTCTTGACAGAAATTCCAATGTAAGCTATTTAAGCTTTGCTGTAAATGTTGAAAAGGTTGCAGATATTGCAGGTGTATTTCCTATATTTTTCTTTTTGATAGCTGCCTTGGTTACTTTGACAACCACGACAAGAATGGTGGAAGAAGAAAGAACTCAAATTGGAACTCTAAAGGCATTAGGCTATAAGAAATCGGTAATAATTTCAAAATATTTAATTTACTGCGGACTTGCAAGTGTTTTGGGAAGTGTAGCAGGGTTGTTATTTGGTTTTAGATTGCTTCCAAAAGTTATATACAATGCATATCGCTCAATGTATTATTTGCCTGATTTATCAGGTCAGTTTCTTTGGGAATATGCCTTGCCGGTTTCTTTATTCTCAATACTTAGCACGGTGCTTGTAACTGCTTATGTGAGCATTAAAACATTAGAGGAAAAACCATCAACCTTAATGCTGCCTCGTGCTCCAAAGCCTGGGAAAAGAATATTTTTGGAACGTATTAAATTTATATGGGACAGGATGAAATTTACCCATAAATCAACAGCAAGAAATATTCT
>CAZCTI010000150.1:0-3958 GCA_964501385.1 uncultured Clostridia bacterium | reverse complement strand
CAGACCAGGTTTTAAAATATTATTTGGAAGAAGCGGGCATCGAATTCATTCATGTTAATCAAGGCTATACAAAGTGCTCAATAGCTCCTGTCAGCGATAACAAAGCTTTGACATCAGACTTCTTGATACATGAAAAACTTATATCGTACAATATAGATTGTTTGTATATAAATCCTAAGGTTGTATATTTAAAAGGATATGATAATGGATTTATAGGTGGCAGCACGGGATTAATTAATGAAAAAATATTTTTGTCAACAGGTAAGATTTTTGATGAAAATATTTCTGTTTCGTTAAAGGAATTCATACAGTCATCGGGATATTTGTATGATGAGGCAACAAGCGAGCAAATAACGGATTTAGGAACGCTGATACCAATAATATAACCTCCCTTGACCGAGAGGAGTGACTAAGTGGAGCTATTATCATTGGAGTTTAATGAAAACGAAAATCATGAAATTTATAATAATATAAGAATATTAACAAATATAGATGAAAGTAATATAAATATAGAATTATCATCTACAGATGAAGGCAATATAAGAATAAGATATTTTACGGACAACAAAATAAACAAAAGAGAGTACCTTGAGAAAATAGTTTCGAAAATAACAAAACTTTTGGTTGAATACACTAAATTGGTGGGTATAAATACTCTTAAGGAAAGTTATTTTTATTTTGACGAGGATGAAGTGGGCTCAATAGTATCTGATATTGAGGAAGAAATAGATAATGACATAAAAATACAAATAATTATAAAAAATAAGTTTAAAGAAGTTATAGAAAATTCAAATTCAATAAATTTAAACGGATTTGTTAATTTTAGACTTAAATTTATTAAGCTTTATGCGGAACAAGTTGTAGAACGCTGCATTGATTCATATTTGATGAAAAAAGAATATATGGACTTTATAAGTATTATTAAATTAATATCAGAAACAGAAGAAAATCAATATGATATTGTAAATGTAATGTTTAATAATAACAAGGTTCAGGTTTATGACAAAAATATGCAGAAGCTTAATTTTTTGTCAAATGCCGAATTTTCAACTGAGTTAGGTAGTAAGTCAACATATGATGAAACTGTAATAAGTATTTTGTTAAGTGTATCACCTAAACAAATAATACTTCATGAAGGCAAAATTGATAAAAAAAACAAAGAAGCATATAATACTTTTGATATAATTAAAAGAATATTTGAAGGAAAAGTTGAAACTTGCAAGGGATGTAAGTACTGCGAGCTTCTATGATATAATCTTTGCATGAGATTTTCACTGGTTAGAATAACAATTACCTGTATTGCAGACATTTATTAAGATAACCACAAGATTTATATATTACAATACATTTGGGAACATTCCTCTACACTTAAACAATAGAGGTGTGCTCCCTAATTGAAAGGAGGAATACATATGTCATTTTTAATCTTGGCATCTTTGATAGTAATAATAGTTGCAACAGCAAAGCATTTAATTAATATAAAAGAGGCACAGGTAAATAACGAGCAATAATATAAATATTCAGCTCTAATATAAATTAATAATAAAGTTAAAGAGCCTTTAAGCAAATAATAATGCTTGGAAGGTTCTTTTGTTTTACAGCTTACATACAACTTAAGCTATTAAAAAAATGTCAGTTAAGGGCTTTGAATTTAATATATAAATTTCTTTGAATTATTTTTAATGTATGATACAATATCTTAACTCAAAATAAGAAAATTTTAAAAATATTATAAAAAAAGGAGATGTTATGCGAGAGGTTGTTATAGTAGGTGCAAAAAGAACACCAATCGGTGACTTTTTAGGATCACTTAAGGATGTAAAAGCAGTAGACCTTGGGGTTGTTGCTGTAAAAGGAGCTTTAGAGCAAGCAAACATTGAGCCAAGTTTAGTTAATGAAGTAGCTTGTGGTATGATTTACAAGGGAGGAGCAAAAGGAAATCCTGCTCGTCAAATTCAAATTAAAAGCGGTATGCCTGTTGAAGGATTTGCTTATACTATTGACCAGCAATGTGGTTCAGGTATGAAGGCCGTTGAACTGATATATCATTCTATATTATTAGGAAAAACTGATGTTGGTGTGGCAGTAGGAATTGAAAGTATGTCTCAAGCACCATATGTTTTGGATAAAGCAAGAGAAGGCATAAGAATGGGTGATGGTCAAATAAAAGACACCATGCTTAATGATGGATTGGTTTGTGCAATGATGGGATATCATATGGGTATAACGGCTGAAAATTTAGCTGAGCGTTATAATATATCTCGAGAAGAACAAGACCAGTTAGCAGTTTTAAGCCATGAAAGGGCTTCTAAAGCTATAGAAGCAGGTGTATTTAAGGATGAAATTGTTCCTGTAAATATTGAAACAAGAAAAGGAACTATAGTAATTGATACAGATGAACATCCAAAGGCTGATACTACATTGGAAAAATTAGCAAAAATGAAGCCTGCTTTTAAAAAGGACGGAACAGTTACTGCAGGAAATGCTTCCGGTATAAATGACGGAGCATCAGCTTTAGTGCTTATGTCTTTAGATAAAGCAAATGAGTTGGGAATTAAACCTTTAGCAAAAATAGTTAACATGGACAATATAGGTGTTGAACCTGAAGTTATGGGAATAGGACCTGCATATGCAATTCCTAAGGTTGTAAAAAATGCAGGGTTGACATTGGATGACATAGGCTATTATGAAATAAATGAAGCATTTGCAGCACAGTTTTTAGCTGTAAACAGAGAATTGAATCTAGATATTAATAAAGTTAATGCTAATGGCTCCGGTATTGCACTTGGACATCCTGTAGGATGCACGGGAGCAAGGATTATTGCATCATTAATTTATGAAGCTAAAAAACGTAAAGAAAAGTATGGAGTTGCATCCCTGTGTGTAGGTGGCGGTCCTGCAATAGCAATTGTAATTGAATTGTTATAAGTAAATTTCACTAAAAAATGAAGGTAAATACCTTCATTTTTTTAGTCTGCTGCTATTTCAGTCCACCTGCTTGTGTACATATCCATAAACTCTTTAGGATCTCTAAGCATTTCCATATTTTTAATATCTTCTTCCGGAATATTAAATGCAGCATTATTCAATAATTCTTCATCAACTTCTTTTATAGCTTCCGTGTGAACAGTGGAATACCACACTTCATCAATATTTTTTAAAGTTGCTTCTGTTGAGCAAAGAAAATCTATAAATTTTTCAGCTAAAGGTTGATTTTTTGTGGTATTAGGAATAAACATTGCATCAATCCAAATGTTGCTGCCTTCCTTTGGTATAACAAAATCTAAATTTTCATTTTCAGCCATGGCAGATACCGCTTCACCTGACCATACTAATGCCATATCAGCTTCTTCGTTAATCATAATGTCTGGAGCTCCGTCAGTAATATAAGCCATAACAAGAGGTTTTTGTTTTAAAAGCAAGTTTTTAGCTTCATCCAATTCCTTTTCATCCGTAGAGTTCATCGAATAACCTAATAATTTAAGAGCTGCTCCAAAGGAATCTCTTTGAGAATCCATCATAATAATTCTTTGGCTATGATTTTCATCCCAAAGAATTTCCCAGCTGTCAGAGGATACATCCACAGCTTCTTTGTTATACAGTATTCCCAAGGTACCCCAGAAATAAGGAACTGCATATTCATTGTTAGGGTCATAAGGATGGTTCTTAAAATCCTCACCAATATATTTGTAATTAGGAATATTATCAAAGTTTAATTTATTAACCATTCCTTCATTAATCATACGTTCAATCATATATTCGCTTGAAATAATCAAATCATAATTTGAGGCACCAGCTTTTGCTTTGATATACATCTCCTCGGGTGTTGCATAAGTATCATATTTTATTTTAACATTGTTAGTTTCTTCAAATTCCTTTAATAAATCCTTGTCAATGTAAATGTCATAGTTTAATATGCTTAAAGTATCTTTTTCTTCAGAATTACAACCGGTTGCAG
>CAZCTI010000149.1:0-4028 GCA_964501385.1 uncultured Clostridia bacterium | reverse complement strand
GATTTAGTTTCGTATGTGATTTTTTCAAGCCTGTTCTTTAGGAATTTAATCATTGAAATCTTCGCTTCCTTGCTTTCCTTCAGCTTGTTGAAATACATTCGGTCTTCTGCTTTTTTGTATATTTTATCTATATCTTCATCAACTGATGTCTTGGTTGCTACACCAAAGCTTATATTAATTTTTATATATTCCAACGAGTTATTTTCGCACTTTCTCTTAACTCTTTCCACAATTTCAAGAGCAGTTTGTTCGTTTGTCATAGGAAGTAAAATTATAAACTCGTCACCACCAACCCTGCTGATTATATCTTCATCTCTGAATGAACTAAGCATTATTTCAGCCGCTTTTTTCAGTGCTCTGTCACCCATGTTATGACCAAAAGCATCATTGATCAGTTTAAGTCCATTTATATCTCCCATAATGAGGCTTATTGGCAGCTGTCTATTTGTATCAAGCCTTGCTAATTCTTCTTCAAAAAAGTTCTTATTATATAGACCTGTCAGTTTATCCTTGTATAAGAGTTTATCTCTGTCCTTCAAATAATATATTTTATTTTCAGTATTATAATTAAATAAAGACAGTTCATTTTGTTTAATATCTGATATATCTACATAATATATAACCAGTTCACCATCATAATTACTCATATTAGTAAATGCATTTATGAGATACCATCTTTCTAATTTCTTAATATATAATTCATATTTAACTTTAGATTTAGGAATAATATTAAAATAAAATTCCTTAAACCCAAAAACATCATAATCTACTGCTATTTCAGAAATTCTTTTGCCTAAAATTAGCTCTTCTCTAATATCAACAGATTCAAAGAATGAATCACTGACATAAGTCAATATATAGTCAATAAATTTGCATTCTTTATTATATATTGGCTTAAATTTTAAGTAAAAATCAAATTTTGAAGAGTATTCCACTTTATCATCTCGCTTTCTTGATATTTTTCCCAAGCTTATTTATTGCTATTATAACTTCTGTTAATTACATTTCTATTATTCAGTAATTAAATTATAATTACTTTTTAATTACATTTTGATTACAAAAAGGTATGGGGACACACCTCTATAGGAAGGGGGACACACCTCCTGTATTAAGGTTAGTCTCTGCCAGTAGGAGGAATGTCCCCGTCTGGGGTTAGTCTTTGCGGGCAAAAGGAATGTCCCCGATTTTAGGGGGGCACAAAAAAAGACCACATTAGTGATCTTTAAGTATTACCATATTACAAAACTGTATTTTCTGAAAACAGCGGCTGAAAAATCATTCTTATTTCATTTCTGCTTATTCTTGTATATTCTTTTAAATTGTTTGTAAGACGTTCCTGAATTATTTCTGTACCGTTATTTCTTACATCATGGAGCATAACTAATATTTGATTCTCATTCCAGGAGGTAAAAACATCTCCCTTCCTCAGAGACTTCTCAAGTGTTAAAAATACATCACTTATGCTGTTCTTTATCTCAACAGGCTCGAAATAGCTGTTTTCCCTACGATAAATTGTCATTATACATAAATAATCATTTTCATTATTTCTTTGAGATTTTCTTTTTTGGATATTAAATAAGAATTTAAAATATTCAAGACTGCAGTACATAGCCCCTGCTGTAGGTTCATCCTCCAAATTCTTCTTGATTGCTGAAATATCCAAATCGTTCTTCCGAGAAGTGTTATTTTGTATTTTTTTGATAAAATCAGTAAATCTCTGTGAGGGCTTTGCATCCAATTCCTTTTCCAGCATATCTATTGAATACTCGTAATGATTCATTGCTGATTTGCTTTGACCTATTCTAAGAAGAGCTTCCATTAATTCTATATGAATATTTTCTTCAAATGGTTCAATCAAAAGCGTTTCTTCACAAAGAGAAATAATTCTGTCATTTTCTTCATTTTTCTTTAATAGCTCAATTAATTTATACAATGTTTTTACATATAGTCTTTGATAGAAATTTCTTGTGGGAACCAGCCATACTTCATATGCATTTTCAGACATATAAAGACCCTTGTACAGTCTTATGGCACTTTGGTAATTATTAATGGCATTAATCACATTGAAATCTTTTTCATTATCTCCCTTTTGAATAAAACCTTCAAATTCATCAATATCAATTACAGTATTTTCACCGATTTCAAGACTGTAATATCCATTTATAAAATTTAAACATAAGTATTTCTCTGCATCTTCATTTTTCGGAATAAAAGCATTGATTATTTTTCTAAGACGAAAAATTTGTGTCCTAAGCATGTTTTTAGGATCATCCGATTCGCTGTCAGACAATAAATTGTCAATGATTGTTTCCGGCAATAGTTTTTTATTTCTAAATGTCAAAAAATACTCAAATAGCCTGTATATTTTATACATGCGAGTTGAATCCCTCAAAATTGATTGCCCATCTACCTTTATATCAAACTCACCTAAAGTGCTTATGTAGAGTTTCATAATTACCCCCTTAAATTATGCGCTTACAACTATCAATATTATATACTTTAATGCATTTTATTTCAATGTTTATTTCAACATTTGATAAAATATCTCTTTTTTTCAACCTGAGATTCTTCACCTTTGGTTCAGAATGACACGCTGCTTCGCGGCTTATTCACAGCATTACCGCTGACTTGATGTTTATTCATACTAATGGCTGTCATCCTGAGTGCAGCGAAGGATCTCATCTCTTATTAGATAAGATTAACTCATTGACAAATATGGATTGCTGCCCGGGAACTACTATATTTAAATTATTCTTGGCTCTTGTCATCCCTACATAAAAAACCCTGCGTTCTTCCTCTAATTTATTTTCAAACTCAGCTTGAGTCATATTCCGGTTATCAATATTTAATTCTTCTAAATTATCAATCATATATACAATATCGTATTCTAAGCCTTTGGCACTGTGAATTGTGGTCAATGTAATTTTGGCATCCTTATTTTGAGATGCTTTTTTTATTACTTCTCTTAAATTATTAATTTTTATTGTAAATTCTTTTATATTATTACAGTATGCCCCTATTTCCTCCAAAATCTCCAATATGTGAAGGGAGTTCGACATACTGTTTCGACCTTCCTCTTGCATTCTCTCCAAATAATTTATATATTCCAAATCAAATTTTATAAATCTTATTGCATCGCATGGCTTTAATTTATTTAAATAATTAATATCTATTTTAAACTGCTGAATTTTGTCATAAACATAATAATCAAAATTCCTGTATCCATACAAAATATCAAAAACACTTTTATCTTCTTTGCTGTCCTGCACCATTTTGCACATACCCTTGGAAAAATAGGTATAGCTTTTGTAATAAATCCTGGCAAATGCATCCCTGTCCTTAGGATTTATTGCCAAGTTTAAGAAAGCCAAAATGTCATATAGAACGGCACTGCTGAAAAACTTTGTTTTATCCTCTTTAATATAAAATTCGATATTATTTTCATAAAAGCTGTTAGCCAAAATCATTGCAGACATATTGTATCTGAACAATATACCAACTGTTTTATTATCAGACTTTGCAATAATCGCCTTCGTAATTAATCTGGCTTGCTCTGCTCTTGATTTTAACTTAATTATATTAATTTCATTTTCCTTTTGATTCTCTGTTTTAATAGATTTTTTATATCTATTTTTGTTTTTTTCAATGAAATTCCTTGCACCCTCCACAATATATTTATCGGAGCGGTAATTGTTATCCAAATAATAAATTTTACCGTCCTTATAAATATCCTTAAATTTAAGCATATATTCCGGGTCGCTTCCCCTGAACGAATAAATAGCTTGGTCATCATCTCCAACCATAAATAAATTATTATCTGTGATAAGCTTAATTATTTCATGCTGTACTTTAGATGTATCCTGCATTTCATCAATTTGTACATATTCGTATATATTTTTAAGCTGCTGCCTGTAATTTTCTGAATCAGACAAAATTTTATATGAATAATTCAGCATATCGTCAAAATCAATCAACCTATTCTGAGACTTGTACATTTTATAATCATTGTACAACTTGTCAAATCCTTT
>CAZCTI010000148.1:0-4039 GCA_964501385.1 uncultured Clostridia bacterium | reverse complement strand
GTCATAAATTATTAAATAGATAATATTATAGATTAAGAGGACAAGGTGAGAAGAACATGCAAAACTTATTAAACTATTTAAATGTAAAAATAAAAAATATTATTACAAAGGCTGATTTTATTATAAATGAAGCTGTTGAAATCCGTCTTAGGATAGACAACCCTATACTTGTTAAAACTACAAAACAGAATTATTTTTTAGATGAAAATACAATAATTACCAAAAGAGATATTGACGATATTGTTGGGAACTTTACAAAAAATTCAATACATGCTTTTGAAAATGAAATAAGTAAGGGATTTATAACAATAGAAGGTGGACACAGGGTTGGCATAAGCGGAGATTGTATTTATGATAATGGCAATTTGAAAGGTTTTAAAAATATTACATCCCTTAATATAAGAATTGCAAGAGAATTCATAGGTTGCAGCGAAAGAACATTAAAATATCTCATAACTCCCGATAAAAATATATACAACACCTTGATTGTGGGACCGCCTCTTTCCGGCAAAACAACATTAATACGTGATGTGGCGAAAAATTTAAGCGATGGCTTTAAAAATCCATATTTTGAAGGATGTGATTTGACATTAATTGATGAAAGAGGAGAAATTAGTGCCGTTTATAACGGTATTCCTCAAATGAACACAGGTAAGAGAACAGATGTTTTGTCTTACTGCAAAAAAAGCGACGGTTTTTTTATGAGTATTAGGGCACTATCGCCAAGGGTTATAATTTCTGATGAATTAGGCTCTATAGATGATTTTGAAATTGTCCAGTATGCTTTAAAAAGTGGTGTAAAAATTATAGCTACAGCCCATGGTTTTAGTTTGGATGATGTTAAGAGGAATCTATACTTAAGAAATATAATAGAAAATAATTTCTTTGAAAGAGCATTTATTCTAAGTAAACGTCCTTTAAAGGTAAATGAAGTATTTGATTTCCAAAGGAACAGGGTGATATACAATGATATGGATTAGAACTTTAATTTTTGCAGGAACAGTAATAACGATTAAATATATATTTAATTTAATAAATGATGATGGTGACAAAAAAATTGACAAAATGAAAGAACTAATAAATTTCACACAATATCTGAGGGTGTATTCTTGTGATATGAAAATGTCAATTGAAGAAATATATGAAAGATATAATTTTAAAAGTATTGAAGCAGAAATGGTTGTAAAGTCTATGATTGATTTTTTAGAGGAAAAGAAAGATCCAAAGCAATTTTTGGTTTACATAAATAAAATTATGTCAACCAATATAGAGTTTAATTCATATTTTGCAGAAATAATTGAATATTACGGCCATACATATTCAGACGTATTAGATAAAAAACTTAAATTTACCTCAGAAGAAATGGAAAGACTTATGAAAGATATCACTAACAAGCACAATGAGAAAAAAACATTGAACAACAGAATTTCATTTCTTGCAGGCTGCTTAACAGCAATCATACTGATTTAGGAGGCAATATGGATATAGATTTAATTTTTAAGGTTGGAGCAATAGGAATAGTAGTAGCAGTATTTAATCAAATTTTAACTAAGACAGGAAGAGATGAACAAGCTATGTTTGTAACATTGGCGGGAGTAATTGTAGTTATGGCTTTAATTGTAGGCATGATGAACGATTTGTTTACGGAGGTAAAATCTGTATTTAACTTATATTGATGAGGGATAAATATGTTGCTTGCGAAAATCATTTTTATAGCTGTAATAACTTTAATTTTGGGAATAACATTATCCAAATTTAATTCTGAATTCAAAGTATATATGACGGTTATTTTCGGTATTGTTGTAATATTTATGCTGTTTAATGAACTGAAAATATACTTGGAAGATATAGTTAACTTATTTGCAAGATATGATATAAAAACAGAATATTTCAGTACAATATTAAAAATTGTTGGTATTGCTTATATTTGTGATTTTATATCTCTTTTATGCAAAGATTTAGATTATGAATCTGTAGGGAAAAAGGTTGAAATTGCCGGAAAGCTTATAATTCTAATATATTCAGTCGATATTATAAAAGTTTTCTTGGATCAGATTTTACTTTTAGTAAACGGGTGATAAAATGAAAAAAATAATAATGTTAATAATTGTGTTAACTTTCATGTTTACTGCAACATGCGAAGCTTCAACAATTGATGGTGCAATTGATGAAATACCCACACAAGAAATTGAGAATTATATAAATCAAAAAAATGCATATTTTAGAGACAATAATATAAGAATACGAGATTTAATAAAAAATGCTTTTACAGGCAATTTGGATATAAGTCTTAAGGATTACTTGTATTATGTGTTGGAAAACGAGCAGGTATATTTTAAGGATATATTAAAAACAGGTATAAATGTATTTGTAATTTGCATTATTCTTACCATTATCAATTATTTTACTGATGCAAACAGTAAAGGTGTTTCTGACATTGTAGTTTTATTCTCGGTTCTTATTATATTTACAATTATTCTTAAGGATGTACTCAGTATCAAAAATATGCTAAAAATTGATTTTGCCGATTTTAAAACAATAACTGAAGAAATTAATGCTGTATTTATGGCAGCAATGTTAACATTCGGGAAATTAAGCCTGCTGCAGTTTTTTCAAGCATCTCTTAATTACACCATAGGTATTACAACTCAGTTTATATATAGTTTCACTGATATTATGACAGTTATAATGATAGCTGTAATTTTAACCAACAATATGAACAAGCTTATTAATGCCAAGCTTTTATATAAGGCAATAAAGAAAGGTACACTTTTAATTTTATCAGGATATATGATTATAATAGTCATAAATTTTTCTGTACAAGGATATATATTAAGTAAAACAGATAATATTTTTATAAGCTCAATAAAGGCTTTATCACCATCATCGCTTCCTGTTGTGGGAAATGCAGTGACATCATTCTTTGGAGTCTTTCTAAAAAGCTTATTGATGATCAAGGATGTGCTTGGAATTGTAATAATAGTTTTTATATTATCTACCTTTGGGGGCTCAATAGTAAAAATAAGCATTGCACTTATTGTATATAAAGCAATAGGAGTACTTACTGAACCCTTTAATGAAAATATATCCAAGCTTATTTATGAAATGGCTGATATGTTTTATATTTATCTGATATGCCTTATAACTCCTGTAGTAATTGTTACTGTTTACTACTCAATAATAATAAATTATATGAATAACATTTTGGTGTAACTATGAAAACAACTATTGTAAATACACTGATTTTAATCCTTATATTCAATTTAATAATGATTATATTCCCTGAAGGAAAGACACAAAAATTTTGCAGGATATCTATTAAAATTTTAATCATGATTTTTATTTTAGACAATATATTTCTTAGTGGGAGCTTGAATTTAAATTTATTAAGAACTTTAGATGTTCCTGCTTATGAAAGAGAAGTGAATGTAAGCAGTATTTCTACTGATATTATTGATTCAATAAACGCAGCAAATTTCCAAGAAGAAGAAGTTGTTTCAAATATTACTCTAAGTTTTACAAAAGAAATGGAAATCAGTGCTGTAGTTTCTCTAAGAAGGATGCTGGGAAAGGATGACCAAAGAAAACTTAAAACAAACATAGCTGAAATGTTTCAACTAAGCTCAGATAACATAAACTTTATAAACGGAGGATTATATGAATGATTTTATTAAGATGCTGAAAGAAAACAAAAAGTTAAGTTATGCAGTCAATGTTTTTATATTAATAGTAATAATATCATTAATATTGAAACTTGATTTTTCACAATTTTCAAAAGAAAACTCTGTAAGTTATCAGGAAAGTGAAGTGAAAACAGAAAGCTATGTATATGCTTTAGAAAAAAGGATGGAGGAAATACTTGGAAAAATAAGCGATATTAAAAGTGTTGATGTGATGATTTACACTAAAAAAACTCCCGTATTGGAACCTGTTTATGATGAAAACATAAGCAATGAAACAAGTATTGAATCAATGAGCGATGGAACTAAAAGAGAGGTGAACAGAGAGACAAAACAAAACAAAGTAATATTGGGAAGGG
>CAZCTI010000147.1:0-4047 GCA_964501385.1 uncultured Clostridia bacterium | reverse complement strand
CCATCTATTATAATTCTCATGAAAAAACTCCTTTTTTATATAGATTATGATAATTTTCTACAAATGTTAATGCTTCTTAGCAACCTCAATCACCTTTTATTTGCTCTTTATGCCGCATTAATTGGGTTAAGGCATTTCAAACATTCCATATACAACAGCTTTCTTATTCTCTACCATTATTTTACCCTTAGCTATCACTGTATCCACATCTAAGTTTTCATCCAATAAACATAAATCTGCATCGAAATTAACCTCGATTTTTCCTTTTTTATTCAGCTTTAATATTTTAGCAGGATTTGAAGTAATTGCTCTTATTGCAATTTCAAGAGGTATTTCTTCCTTAAATACACATTCCTTTATTGCTTTAATTAAACAAGTGGACTTTCCTACTCCTAAACCTATGAATTCCTTTTTCTCATTAAACATAGGCAAACTTCCTTGTCCGTCAGATGATAAAGTGAAATTATTAATATTTACACCTTCATCTAAAAGTCTTTTCAATCCCTTGCTAAACCTTACTTCACCATCAGTTTCCTCCCAGAAATCAGGATCTTCACTGCCTGTAAAATCAACATAGCCTCCATCCTTAGCATATGAAACGCACTCTTCAAACAACTCGGGACTTCTGTTTATATGAGTAGGCAAAAATTGTGTTACAGGTATTTCTGTTTCTTCTATGGCTCTTCTTATCATATCAATTTTTCTTTTGCCATCTCCTAAGTGAATGTTGATGATACCCGCTTTTCCTGATAGCATACCTGCAACTCTGGCATCGGAAACTGCTCTTAGAAATTCTTCAAATGTTGGCTGTGAGGAACGATGGTCAGATATGGCAACTTCACCAATACCGATTATTTTATCAATAACCATAATATCCTTCATTATTTCGCCTGTAATTGTTTTTAAAGGAAGCTTGTAGGAGCCTGAATAAATATATGTGGTAATTCCTTCTTCCTCTAATCCCTTTGCTTTTGCTAAAAGAGAAATCAAATCTCTTGTTACACCATCAGTTCCTAATGTACCAACTACTGTTGTAACACCTGATGTAGTAAGTCCTGAAAGTGTTGCTTCAGGTGTTCTTGTTACAAAGCCTCCTTCACCTCCGCCTCCCATTAGATGAACATGGGAGTCAATAAACCCAGGTACTATTTTTTTACCTTCCCCGTCAATTTCTGTCATTTCAACAAGTTCATTAAATTTTAGAGAGATATTATTGTCTATAGCGGCTATTTTATCGCCTATTAACAAAACATCCTTTTTGCCTAAATAATCCGGTGCATAAACTTCTACGTTTTTTATTAATTTAATCATATTTTCTTCCTTTCTAAAATTAGTTTTTTACATAATTTTGCTTAGTGTGTATAAATCTTTTCTTAAATGCTTTAATAATGGAAGTTCATTTCTTATCTTTTGAATATAATCCAAATCAATTTCTTGAATTATATATCCTTCTTTTTCATCCAGTTTATTTAGTATATTGCCCCAAGGCGATACAACTATTGAGTTGCCGTAAGAATGATATGATGCATCCATGTCTCTTGCCGGTGCAACACCCACAGTATAAACTTGATTATCTAAGGCTCTTCCTCTAAAATTTAACTCCCAGTGGGCAGGACCCGTTGTCATATTAAATGCTGCAGGGAAAATAATTACTTGTGCACCTTCTAAAACCATAAGCCTGCTTAATTCAGGGAACCTTATATCATAACAAACCCCAAGGCCTATTTTACAAAATTCTGTTTCGAAAACAGTTACATCCTTACCTGGAGTGAGGACATCTGATTCTTTGAAATATTGCCCGCCTTCTACATCTATATCAAACAGATGCATTTTTCTGTGCTTTGCAATTTGTTGACCCTTTCTGTCGAATACATAGGAAGTATTGTAAATATTATTTCCTTTAAGCTCCGGCATTGTGCCTGCTACTACATAAACACCGTACTTCTTAGCAGCATCACTTATTTTTGTATAAGCATAGCCTCCCTCTTCTTCACCATACTCCTTAAAAAACGAGTTGTTGTATGGACAGCAAAACATTTCTGAAAATACTGCCATATGAGCACCTTCCTTGGATACTTGTTCAATTAAACTAACGGCATTTTCAATATTCTTTTCTTTATCCGCATAAACTTTAGTCTGCAATAATGCAACATTGAATTTCCTCATAGCACCTCCTTGTTTAATATGTCATCGTGATAAAAAACCTCAAAATGACACAACATAATGTTTATTCATAACAATGGTGATGACAAATATTTCTATATCCATTATATAGTATTTATCTGACTAATTAAAGCACAAAAAAACTGCTGTAAAATTATTTTACAGCAGCCTAATGTTATTCTAATTCTGCTATTAATTCTCCTGCTATTACACGTTGACCTTCTTTAACATGAATTTTATTTACTGTTCCCGCTAATGGAGCTATAACATTTGTTTCCATTTTCATTGCTTCCAATATGGCAATAGGTTGACCTGCAGATACTTTTTCCCCTACTTTTACAAGCACTTTGAATACATTACCAGGTATGTTTGCTCCAATTTCAAATTGATTTCCTGTATCTGCCATAACCTTTTCAACATCTGTATTCTTAGATGTTAAGGCATTTTTGTCTTTTATGGTAACTACCCTGTTATTGCCATTAACTTCAAATGTCAAATCCTTTGTACCATTATCATTGGTTTTAATCTCAACTAATTTAATACTTAATTTCTTGCCTTCTGCTATTTTAACACCGCAAGTTTCCCCTTCTTCCAAGCCGTGGAAGAAAATATCGCTACCCATCATTCTTAAGTTTACATCTTCCTTATTACTCTTTAAATAATCTTCAAAAACCTTGGGGTAAAGGGCATAGCTTAATGCTTCCTCGTCAGTTCCTTCAATTCCGTACTTTTCACGAAGCATACTTTTAATTGAATCAAAATCTTCCGGGGGCAACAATTCACCTGGTCTGCATTTAATAGGTTCCTTGCCCTTTAATATTAGTTGACTTAATTCTTCAGGGAAACCTCCTTCCGGCTGACCCATCATTCCTTCAAAATATGAAACTATTGAATCGGGGAAGTCCATGTCCTTAGCTTTTTCATATATATTTTCTTCATTTAGATTATTTTGAACCATAAATATTGCCATGTCACCAACAGCCTTTGAGGAAGGTGTAACCTTAACTATGTCTCCCAACATTTCATTAACAGTTTTAAACATATTTTTAACATCATCAAATCTATGGCCTAAACCAAAGCTTTCAACCTGAGGTTTTAAGTTAGAGTACTGACCGCCCGGTATTTCATATTTGTAAATTTCTGCAGTACCGGTTTTCAAACCTGATTCAAACTTATTGTAAACCTGTCTAACTGCTTCCCAATAATCTGAAATTTTTTGCATATGGTCTAAGTTTAACAGTGTATCTCTTTCTGTATTCATCATTGCAGCTATAACCGAGTTTAAAGGAGGCTGGCTTGTTAATCCTGCCATGGAGTTAAATGCTGTATCACAAACATCAACTCCTGCATTTGCAGCTGCAAATAAAGTAACCACACCATTGCCGCTTGTATCATGAGTATGAAGATGCACCGGAATTGTAAGCTCATTTTTAAGTGCTCTTATAAGCTTATCTGCTGCCATTGGTTTTAAAAGAGCAGACATATCTTTGATACATAAAATATGCGTTCCTCTTTTTTCTAATTTTTTAGCTAAATCCACATAATATTTTAATGTGTATTTATCTCTTTTTTCATCAAGGATATCACCTGTATAGCAAATACTTGCTTGAACAATTTTACCTTGATTCAAAACTTCGTCAATGGCAATTTCCATTCCTTGCATCCAGTTCAAGGAGTCAAAAATACGATACACATCTATTCCTGCTTTTGCTGACGCTTTAACAAATTCCCTGATTACATTGTCCGGATAATTTTTGTAACCCACTGCATTTGCTCCCCTTAAGAGCATTTGGAACAATAAATTAGGCATTTTTTCTCTTAAAGTTTTAAGTCTTTCCCAAGGATCTTCCTTTAAGAATCTATATGCTACGTCAAAAGTAGCTC
>CAZCTI010000146.1:0-4116 GCA_964501385.1 uncultured Clostridia bacterium | reverse complement strand
GTGTTGATGCACTTTCAGGTTACGGTAAAATATTTTACAACAATACAATAGCCTCTGGAGTAATACCTCAAATTTCGGTAATAATGGGACCTTGTGCAGGAGGAGCTGTTTACTCACCGGCAATAACAGATTTTATATTCATGGTAAAAAACACAAGCAAAATGTTTATTACAGGCCCTAATGTTATTGAAACAGTTACAGGAGAAAAAGTATCCGCCGAAGATTTAGGCGGGGCCATGACTCACAACAGCATAAGCGGAGTAGCACATTTTGTTGATGATTCTGAGGAAGAATGCATAGAACACATAAGAAAACTTCTAAGCTTTTTACCTCAAAATAATTTAGAAACAACACCTGTACAACCGGTACAGGATGATATAAACAGAACAGATGATATGTTAAATGATATAGTTCCCGACAATCCAAATAAAGCTTACGATATGAAGGAAGTAGTTTTCACTCTTGCCGACAATGGCGAATTCCTTGAATACCAGCCCTATTATGCAAAGAATGTAATTTGCGGCTTTATGAGATTAAACGGAAGAAGCGTTGGAGTAATTGCAAGTCAGCCAAAACACTTGGCAGGATGCTTAGATATTAATGCATCAGACAAAGCAGCAAGATTTATAAGAACATGTGATTCATTTAATATACCATTGCTCACTCTTATGGATGTACCGGGATTCTTGCCCGGAACAAATCAGGAATACGGTGGAATAATAAGACACGGAGCGAAAATGCTTTATGCATATTCAGAAGCGACAGTACCAAAGGTTACTGTAATAACAAGAAAAGCATACGGCGGTTCATACATAGCAATGTGTAATAAAGAACTTGGAGCAGATATGGTATTGGCATGGCCAACAGCAGAAATAGCAGTAATGGGACCTGACGGAGCAGCCAATATAATATTTAAAAAAGAAATTGACGAAGCAGAAGATAAAAATTTAAAACGAAAAGAAAAAATAGAAGAATACAGAGATGCAGTAGCAAATCCATACACAGCAGCAGCAAGAGGATATGTGGATGCAGTAATAGAGCCTTCTGAAACAAGAAAAAGAATAATCAGTTCATTTGACATGTTAACAGGCAAAAGAGAATTAAGACCTGAGAAAAAACATGGCAATATTCCTCTGTAGGAGGTAGTAATGGGATTATTTGATAAATTATTTAAGAAAAACAAACAAGAAGATTTAATAGAAATAAATACTGCAATAACAGAAGACGCAGATGAAATAGCAGCAGTTATAGCAGCAGCATTTGCTGCAATGGACGAAGAGGAAGAAACGGTTGCTGCAATAACAGCAGCAATATCTGTTATACTTGGAAAAAGAACAAGTGAATTTATTGTAAGAAATATAAAAAGAACTCCTGAAATGGACTCAATATGGGCACATGAAGGCAGAATGAAACTTATGAGGTAAAATTTTAAATCATACTACGGAGGAAAAAATGAAGAAATTTAATGTAACAGTAAATGGAAAAACATATGCAGTAGAAGTTGAAGAAGTTTTGGCAGGACAGGGAGGATTTACATATCAACCAGTACAACAAGCACCTGTTCAGGCACCGGTACAACAAGCACCGGTACAATCAGCACTGGCTCAAGCACCTGTAGCTTCTGTTAAGCAAGTTCAAAAAGAAGCAGCAGTAGCAGCACCAGCTGGAGGAGAATTAATGTCAGCTCCAATGCCTGGAACAATATTGGATATACTTGTAACAGAAGGACAGACAGTTAAAAAAGGCGAGATAATACTGATACTTGAAGCTATGAAAATGGAAAATGAAATAGCAGCAGCAGCAGATGGAGTAATAAGCAAAATTCATACTTCCAAGGGAGCAACAGTAAGTGCCGGGGATTCAATGCTTACCATTTCATAAGATATTAAGTTTTCTTAACTCTTCTAAAAAAAAGAAGAGTTTTTTTTTGTTAAAATATATGATAAAATAAAAAAACATTGGCAAAGCCATCGTCATTGTTATGAAAAAGCTGCGAAGCAGCGTGTCATTCTGAGGGCTTTAGCCCGAAGAATCTCATAATTTCATGGTATCTATTATGCTCAAGATGTCAATATTGAAGGGTTAAGGATTTTAACAAGGGGAAAAGTATGATAAGTAATGAAGAGCTAATAAGGCTGCAGCTTATAAACGGCTTAGGCAGAAAAACTATCAGCAAAATTTTGACCTATATGGAATTAAAAAATATTAAGCTGAACAATTTTCAAGAAGTCTTAGAGCTTATTAACCAAATGAAAATAAAAAGATTAAAAATTGATGAAAAGAAAATTGAAGAGGAAGCATTAAAAATATTTGAAAGCTGTAAAAAAAGCAAAATTCAAATTATTGGCTTGTACGATAACATATATCCATACAAGTTTAAATTAATGGAAGACAAACCTTTGATATTGTATGTAGATGGTAATTTGGATCTTTTGAATGAAGGCAACAACATAGCTATAGTAGGAACAAGAACACCATCTCAGGAAGGCTATGAAATAAGCTCAATAATGGCTGAAAAATTAACTGAAGAGAATTGCTGTATTGTAAGTGGTTTTGCATCAGGATGTGATGAAGCTGCTCATCATGGATGCCTTCAAGCAAAGGGAAAAACTATTGCAGTAATACCTTCAGGTCACCTTAATGTATTAAAAACAAGCAGAGCATTATATAACATGATTATTCTTAACGGAGGCTGCATCATATCAGAATTACCTCCAAATGCTAAGGCGGAAAAATATTCCTTCTCGGATAGAAACCGACTTATAGCAGCAATTTCAGAAGGAGTAATAGTAATAGAAGGCGGCTTAAAAGGTGGAACATCACATGCTGTAAAATTTGCAAAGGAATATAATAAGCCTGTTGCTTATACAACCAATGTTTGCAAAATAACCGGACAAACATTGATTTTTAATGATATTGATGTAATTGACAGCTTTGAAAAATTGGTAAAATTTAAGAATAAATCTTGTGAAAAAGTTCTTGACAAAGCTATTTCACAGTAGTATAATCAATTTTGCTGTTGACAAAAAAACAGCGTCCTGCGGATGTGGCGGAATTGGCAGACGCACTAGACTTAGGATCTAGCGGGTTACCGTGGGGGTTCGAGTCCCTTCATCCGCACTACATAAAAACACGAAATTTAAATTTCGTGTTTTTATTTTTTATGTACATACTGATATGTAATTTTCACAATTTACAGAAAGCTTCATAACATGAATTATAATATTGTATTGTGAGGAAATTATATTGAATAAAGTTATTGAAACAGATAGGTTAATTATTAGAGAGTTTGTTAAAGATGATCTTTTAAGCTTTTATGAAATAGAAAGCAATGAAACAATATTAAAATTCATGCCTTGGTATAAAATGAGAACGTTAAGGGAATGCAGCAGACAACTAAAAAAGCTCATCAATAGATACGGTAAGCATAAATTAAACAGCTGGGCTGTTACTATAAAGGATACGGATGAAGTGATAGGTATAACTCAGCTTATGTATTCTAGTAAAATTAAAGGTGTAGAAATAGGTACAAAGATATTACCTGAATATTGGAATGAGGGATATGCTTCAGAATTAACTAAAGCTGTTATAAATTACGGATTATATGAATTAGGAATTGATGAAATTATTGCTGTAACGGATATTAATAATGCAGGAGCAATAAAATCACTTATAAACTGTGGCATGAAACTTAAAAAATACGGATATTATAATGGCTCAGAAGCAGTATTTTATAGTGCAAAAAGATATTAAATATTTGTTGACAATTCATAGACATTCGTGTTATTATAAAAATAATTAAATAGGCAAAATTTTCTAAAGAAAATGACGCAAAGCTATAGGGTCTAAACCATGAAAGTGGTATGACAGCCAGTTGCTGTACTTGAGTAATCAGTACATCCTATTGATAACGTAGCTTTGCTGTCTTCAGCAAAGCTTTATTTATGTTATTAAGAAGGAGGACAAGCATGAAACAAGTGAAGAAAATTACATCAATAATAATGATTATGTTACTTGCTTCATTTACATTAGTTTTTGGAGCAGACAATATATATAAAAGCACTAAATCAGAAATAGATGCTTCTAAATCCGAAGATGGATATATTAAAATAAAAT
>CAZCTI010000145.1:0-4150 GCA_964501385.1 uncultured Clostridia bacterium | reverse complement strand
CCTAAAACCTAAAGTATAAAAACGGATTATAAGTTTGTCCAATAAGAAGTATTGTGCTAACAATCAATATTGCTGCATTAAATGCTATAACTATCAGTTTAGACGGTTTATAATTGTTTATAACCACTAAATTGCTGATTTTTTTGTATATAATTCCAAATATCGGCGTGCTGCACAAAGCAGCAAATATTAAGAATATTACATTGTTGAAAAACTCAACTTCAAATTTGATGTCATACAAAGGATTGTTGCCATAACCAATCAGTATACTCATAAACTTAAGTCCTTTTGTAATATCGATATAATAGAAAAACACCCATCCGATTATAACAATAAACATTAAATAAATATGTGATAAAACAGAAGGAATTTTATCTAATAATCTATATAACAATTTTCTTTCAAGCAATAAGAAAACACCGTAATATAAGCCCCATATGATGAAGTTCCAGCTTGCACCATGCCAAAGACCTGTCAGCATCCAAACTATAATGACATTGATAACAAAATTCTTTCTGTTTCCCCCAAGAGGAATATATACATAATCCTTGAAAAATGAGCTCAAAGAAATATGCCATCTTCGCCAGAAATCTTGCACACTTTTTGCTATATATGGATAGTTAAAGTTTTCTTTATAAGTAAATCCAAACATTCTGCCTAATCCGATAGCCATATCAGAGTAACCGGAGAAATCAAAATAAATTTGAATTGTATACATAATTATTCCAAGCCAAGCCCCTAAAATTGACAATTCGCTTAAATTACTGTCCAAAAACACTGTTGCAACCTGACCGGCGGTATTTGCTATTATTACCTTCTTTAATAAACCAATGATGAATCTGTTGATTCCATAACTGAAATTACTTGGTGTTATAACCCTGTTGTCTATTTCGTTAGCCACATCAATATACCTTACTATAGGTCCTGCAATTAATTGATGATAAAGTGACATGTATAAAAGCAGCTTATAAAATTTCTTTTGAGCAGGAACATCTTGTCTGTATACATCTATTACATATGAAATAATTTGGAATGTATAAAATGATATGCCGATAGGAAGTCCGATTGAACTTAAGCCTATATTTGTATTAAAAATAAAGTTTACATTATTAACAAAGAAATTATAATATTTAAATACTCCAATCATTGATAAGTCAATTATTACTGCTGTCCACAAAAAAACCTTGCTCTTATATGTTCCTTTATATTTATCTATCAGCAATGCAAAGGAATAGTTGATTATTCCGCTTAATAATAATGCTAAAATAAAAAAGGGTTCGCCCCAAGCATAAAAGAACAAAGAAAAGCCAAGCAAAATTATATTTCTGTATGTTTGATTTTTACTTATATAATAAAACATTAAATTGATTGGAAAAAACAAATATAAGAAAACTAAACTTGAAAAAACCATTTATGACAATCCTCCAAATTTCTGCATAGTTCTACCCAATCACTATATCACTAACATTTAATAAATTCAACGGAAATAATTTTCTGCACTCCCATCTCAAACCCCTCTCAAATGAAATAATCCCCAAACCCCTTTAATGATACATATTATCAGACGATTATTGTTCCAATTTTGTTCCATCAAAATTCTCCAATAGCTGGGTTAATATACTCATGACTATGATACTCATGCTTACATACATTATTTAATGTCAAGAAAAGGATATATTACATGCAGTTTATTTAATTGTATTTTGCTCATTATATGCGGGGATTATAACTATTTTTTTCATATATGTACCTTTATTATTTATTAGGTAGTCTTATTTAATACTTGTCAGTATTTATGCAATGCAAAAATATATCAAGGATTGCTATTTAAGCTAAATTGCCCAATATAAGGACGTCTTATTCTTATTATGCTAATTCTACATTTGCAGAACGCATTTTACCTCATTCTACACTTGTAGAATGTAAATGTCAATATTAATTTATAACAAAAGGCTGTCCATTTTAACAAGAACAGCCAAACTAATATTTTTTTATTAAATTTTCTTAACCTGTGATTATTTCAATTATCTTTTACAAAAACAACTTTTCCATTTTCTATTCGCACTAAAAGCACATTTTCTATGGACTTATATAACACTTTTCCGGTATCATTAAAAATCATCAATTTATATTGAGATTCGCTATTTTTATCAAATATGGCAACCATGTTGACAGCAAATTATAAAATCATCTCATGATTTAGATACCTCATCCACAAAGTTACTTAATTCTTCTAAGTCTTCCTTGCTTATTGCATCTCCGTCATATAGGGCTGTGACAAGACTTTTCAACGAATTTTTATGCATTTTTTCAAGAAATGTTTTGCTTTCTTTCTGTAAGTAATCCTTTTCACTTATAAGAGGTTTGTAATAATTAAACCTTCCTTGCTTTGAAGTTTCAACAAAACCTCTGTCAACTAAACGAGCCAAAAAGTTTAAAACCGTTGTATGTGCCCAACTTTTTTCTCCTTCTAACTTGTCAATAATATAAGCTGATGAAACAGGCTGATCTGCTTCCCAAATTATCATCATTATTTCTAATTCACTATCCGGCAGTCTTTTAATAGTTTCCATTTTACAACCCTTTCAAAATAAATTTCATACAATACTATTAAACCCATTCTACAATTGTAGAATGGGTTTGTCAAGCAATAATTCTATTATATCCGAATATTAAAGTTATTCATAATGAGTCCACATGCTAATAACTTTAATTGTATGTTCATCTTTATAAACTTGATATACCAATCGGTGTTTATGATTAATACGTCTTGAATAAGCACCTTTTAAATCACCTATAAGTTTTTCATATGGAGGGTACTCCTCAAAAGGATTAATGCGCACTGTATCCAACAAACTTTTAATTTTATCAGAAAATCCTGCCTCAATTGCAAGTCGTTTATCCTTTAATCCTTGTTTAGTATATACTATTTTCCATTCACCATCATTCATCTTCATCCTCCACACATTCATTTAGAGGGGTATTCAATCCTTCCATAATCTTTTCACGCATTGTTGGGATTGAGCACAGATACAATGTTTCTTCCATAGATCTAAAATCAGCTTCAGACAATACAACTACATTTCCTGATTTACCGGTTACAATTATAGGCTCGTTATTTGTTATTGCTTCTTCCATTAACTTAAAAAAATTGTTTCTTGCAGTGGTAGCATTTATAATAGTCATTTTAACACCTCCCATGTACAGGATATTGTACATAAATTATATGATTATTATATTAAATTGTCAATTGAAAATTTACAATATTTATCTTCAACTAAATCATCAACGGCCTTAATGTTAATTTTTCGTAATTCTTATACTGACTTTGTCAGCAGTCTGAGGCTGTCCTTGGCAGCCTTATTCCCTAAAATTCTGAGTTAAAAGAGAAGAGGAAGTAGCTTTGGTTGATTTTGCAGGGCAAAATGCAGGCGGCAATCAAGGAATATGGTTAATACTGCAAGCGAAAAATTTGGCGAAAATGTGAAGGTATACTCATTGCTTGCAAATTGATTGGAAAAAACAAATATAAGAAAACTAAACTTGAAAAAACCATTTATGACAATCCTCCAAATTTCTGCATAGCTCTACTAAATTACTATATCATTTTTTTGAAGAAATTCAACGGAAATATGCATTATTGATTACCGTTAAATAATCCTCTTTGGTCATGGGTCTTGGGTTGCTTTCAGTGGAAATATTTTTTACAGACATTTCAGCTATTTTTTCAAAATCATCGAATTTATACATCCGGGACCGTAAACTATTTTTGTAGGTAAAGTAAAACTAAATGGTAATGTAAAATTGTTCATATAAACCTCCTGTTTATCAGTAATCTTCATCTATAGAATATTTATTATAATTATTATATATTAGTTTCCGATTGTTTTCAATAAAAGGTTGGAAAAGGTAAAGTCATTATTCTATAAATTTTATATTTACCTTGCAATTAATACATGCTCTAATCATATAAATATATTTAACCCCTTTACTTTTTTTCCCATATATATTTTTAGAGTGTTAGGGACAGTTTAAATACGTCCCCACTATCCCACTAATCATTATATTTGCTCATTTTTGCTACTTCGATACGGTTTAGTGCTCGTCTTAATGCTAATTGTGCTTGAATAACATCCTTGCCTTTGTCTCT
>CAZCTI010000144.1:0-4198 GCA_964501385.1 uncultured Clostridia bacterium | reverse complement strand
CAATCCTCAGGCATCATTGCTGCTAATAAGGGCATAGCAAGTCCCACAAAATACAATTTCTTTTTCTTAATTGGTTTGTGCTCCTTGTCGTAGGGACTTGGTTGTATCAATAATATTTTTTTCATCAATTACTCCTTACAATCTTCTGCAAATACTGGAAGCTGACTAAGCTTGAACCTGCAAGCATTTTTACATTTGCTTTTAAACCGTATTTCCTGATTAAATACAGTAAATGTTTTGGTCTCATAACAACCTTATAATATGCTTTTAAAATTTCTGCATAAAAAGCTCTTATACTCATAAATTCAGGCTTTAAAACAACATGTGCCATATCCCATACTTCGTATTTATGTCTTTTTACTAAAAGAGATTTTTCATAAGTATCAAATATTTCAGTTCCGGGCAATGGTGTAAGAGGTTGAAGATTTACAAATTTTACATTTAGTTTTCTAAGCCAACTTACTAAATGCTTAAAATCTTCTTTTTTAAAGTCAAGAGGAATAATTAAAGTTGCATATAATTCAATTTGTAATTCCTTTAATATTTCAATGCACTTTTCGTTTATTTCTACAGTTGTTCCCTTGTTGTAATCCTTTAAATCTCCTGCTCTCACTGATTCTATTCCAACTATTACAGCCTGCAGCCCTATAGTTTTAAGCTCTTTTACAATATCTTTATTCCTTGATATAAAATCAGCCCTGCCGTAAACTAAGAATTTCTTTTTAATATTATTTTCTTTTATTCCTTTAATAAAACTGTTGATCCTATTTACATCATATAAAAAATCATCATCTACAATATATATTTCTTCTTCATCAATTAAAGATAATTCTTTAATTATATCATCCATATGACGTGTGTAGTATTTGCCATCAGTAATTTCTTTACAAAAGCAAAATGAGCAATTATAAGGACATCCAAATGATGTTTTTATTAAAGCACATGGGTTATGAAACATATAATAATATTTTTTTCTGTATTTTTTCACTGCATTTCTGTCAGGATACTTATAATCAAAAGAATTTTCCTTATTGCCCTTATTTATTTCTTCTTTTATTTCCTGCACATTTTTATTATTAATTAATCCTTTTAATGTTAAATTAAAATTTTGTATTCCATTTTTACTATATATAAAATCTATAAATTCGGATTTAAAGTCCTCAGCTACAACCTCTGCATGAACACCGCCAACACCTGTTAAAATTAAAGGATTAATTTGTTTCGCTGCCTTTGCCATTTGCTTTATGATTCCCACATGAGTAATATAGCCTGTAAATAAAATAAAATCCGGGTTTTTCATTGATACTATACTTTCAAAACTTAAATTTTCAATTATCATGTCTACAATTTCTGTATTTGTTTCTTTTCTTATATCATCAGGAATATTGGATGCCAAGTATTCCAATTCCAAAGGCTCGCATATCATTACATGCTGAAGTCCTATTGTTTCCTTGTGAGGCTTTGGTCTTATTAAAAGTATTTTCATAATTCCACCTTTTTAAGGGTATAAACTGCTATTACCGGCATATAAAATTTTTCCTTAATAATTTTTAAATTTTCAACGCTAAAGTATGGAGCAATCAATAATCTGAAATTATTGTCAGAAGGATAATTTGCCTTGCCTGTAGTAAGCTTTACAAAGCTTAATATAAACTTGTCATAAAAACTGTTGCCGCTGGCAAACCCTACTAAAATTTTCCCATTGCTTTTTAATACCCTATGCAACTCTTTAAATACATTTTTCGGCTCTTTGTAATATGGTAGCGAATGGGTGCAAACAATAATGTCATATTGATCCTCCAATTCATATAAATTTGCTGTATCCATTTTTATATGCTTGGCTGAAGGATTTCTTTTATTTGAAATTTCAAGCATCTTTTCTGAAAAATCAATTCCTGTAACTTCAATATTACTAAACTTCTTTGTTAACTCACTGATTAATTCGCCGGGACCACATCCTAAATCCAATATTTTTATATTTTTATAATTTATATCTGTAAGGGCTTTAGTTATATAATCTCTGGTTGGCTTTAAAGAATATTTCTGTACCCAAAGCTTATCATATTTATCAGCCCAAAAATTCCATATATTGTGCATTTAAATCTCCTGTCTTATAAATTTCCTGATTCTTTTTGATTTTAACAACCTGATATGCAGGCTGTAAAATAAAATATAAAATATAAACTTTGGCAATTTTGGTTTTAAAACTAAATGCAAAAAATCAAATTTTTCAGGTCTTTTTTCAATTAATTCATCCTCCATTTCATAATACAACATCGTTCCCTTTACGGGAGTCATAATTGAAATAGTATATACATCTATATTGTTTTCTTTTATAAAATTATCAAGCGTTTTAAAATCCCTAAAACCATAATCTGGCTTAACCATAAATAAAGCTGTTAAGTCAATATTGTTTTCTTTTAACAAAGATATTACTAAAGGATAATCTGTTGCATCTGTTGTTTTTTTGTAACTTTTAAGCTCCTTATTATCTGTTGCTTCAAAGCCAACAATAACCTCCATAAGACCTGACTCTCTTAATTTATTAAGCAAATCTTTTTCTTTACAAATAAAATCAGCTCTTAAATATCCTATAATTTTTATGCTAATATTCTTCTTTTCAATAATTTCAATGAACTTTAAAGCATCTTCTCTGGTAGAAAATAATACATCATCAACAATCCAAAAGTAATCTGCATCAATTTTTTCCATTTCTTCAATCATTGATTCATAATTTGGTTTTATAAATTGTTTGTTATTAAGAAGCTTGCAGTAGCAATAAGAGCAGTTGTAAGGACATCCTGTGCTGCCTTTTATAAGAGATACATTTCTTTTATCCAAATATTTAAATCTTGATTTAAATTTATAAAAAAAGTCCCTGTCAGGCTTAATATTTTCATTTTCATTAATAGTGTCTTTTTTACCGTTATGCCATACATTATCGATTAGTGTATCAACTCCGCTTTTTAGAGGAATATTGGTATTATTTAATATATTTTCAATCAATAGCTTAAATGTATTTAAGCTGCCTGAATGAACAATATAATCTATTGTATTTGACTTGAAAAACACTGCATTTTTCTGAATATGAACACCACCAACAATAATTTTTACACCCGGAAATTCATTTTTATAAGTTTTTGATTTGTTTATAATTTTATTTTCTGCAGTGTTATAACCTGTAAGCACAATAATATCCGGTGTGATTTCATTTGGTTTTTTAAATCCAAACAAATCGTCTATTATATAGCTTTCAACATTCATGCTATTTAAAACCGTTTTCAAATAACATAATTCTAAGGGCTCTACTTTTACCGGATCTATAATTGAAAATATAGTTTTAACTCTTACTTTTTCTAAAAATACTATCATATGATTTCATTCCTTAAAAACATGATGCACTATTTTGTACGGTCTATATGACATGATTGGAAGCAGACTTTGTATTACAAAATTTAAAATAAAGTTACTGTGATGCACATAAAGGTATTTGTAAATTTCCTTGCAACCTATTTTTAATTTACTTTCTTCCGCTGTCTGTCCAAATTCTATTGTTTTTACTTTCTTTTTAATTCCTATTTCTATAATTTTCAATAACATATTATAGTAAATATCATATTTTTCCACATCATCCTTGTTAAATCCTCCAAATAAAAAGCACAGTTTTTCGCCAAATTCCTTTAACTGTAGAAATCCGACAACATGCCTGTTATTATCCATAAATTCATAAATTTCAGCTTCATAGTCCTTGAAAAATTCAATAGGAAGAGTTTCTAAAGGATTTTTTGTTCTGCTCATAATACTTAAATATAAATTGTAATGTTCTTCATTGAAATCACATCTTTTTATTTCATTTATTATTAAGTCATTTCTTTTGCTCAGTGCTTTATTTATTCGTCTCCTGTATGTGCTTCTCAAATTAATTAAATATTCATCAAAGGTTTCATAATGGTTTTCGAATACAAATGTTGATAAAGTCTTAGCTCCTTCAATAATCTGTTCGTCAGCATTTAAAATAATTTTTAATCCTTTTCTTTTCTTTATTATTTCAATTACTTTATTTAAATCTCCATTATATCCTTTTTGTGATATGGATATGGGAAGACCTATTACTTGTACCTTTGCTTTTAAAGGCATAATTTTTTTGAAATTAAATAAGTTCAGCTTTAAATCATATGATACTATCATGCAGTTTTCT
>CAZCTI010000143.1:0-4206 GCA_964501385.1 uncultured Clostridia bacterium | reverse complement strand
GCTTATTTAATCGGAATAGCAATAGGAGTATTTATAGAAATCAAAGTATTAAGAGTTGAAAAATTATGAATTAAAAAGGTTTAAGTGGGAGAGGTATAATCATATTCTTGGGGGATTTATAAATTCGGGTACAAGGAGGATTTTGAGTAATGAAAAGTATATTTGCAAGTTTGATTATATTACCAATATATATTGGTATACCAGCATTCATACTATATTTTATAATTAAAATGGCTGTAAAAAATGCAATAAAGGAATTAAAAAAAGAAAATATATTATAAACAATATAATAAAATAGTATGTGCCTATGCCATGCACCAAAAAAATATGTATGGAGGTTCTAAATGGGAGATACATTGAAAGATGCTGATGATTCGGATTGGATATTTAAGGGCTTGTATAGAATGAATGCTGTAGCAGCAATGTTGAAGATATTGATAGTGAAATTTATTTAGATGAAGTGGGTATGGGAGCATCTAAGGATTTTATTTTCTATGTTTCTACAAAAGGTAAGGAATACCCAAGTTTAAAAATTATTAAAAATTCTATTGGCCTTAACCAAAGCTATATTAATAAGTATACTAAAGAGTTAGTAGAAGAAGGTAATGTTGATAGCTTGGAGAGCTTATTTTCGATGATTGCATATTCGGGGGATTTGGACTCATATGGGAGGCTCTCCAGATTTGTTTCAAATGCTAATAATGATTACTCAATTTTATTTATAGAGTTCAAGGGCTTAAATGGATAATATCTGGATTTCTTGAGAGAAACGGATGTTATCCAATTTAGAAACTTTACATCAGATGATATTATTTATTTGGAGGAATATTTGAAAATAAGTGAAGAAATAACCGGTGTCATTGTTTCCTTGATAAAAGATGAGTATTATGAGACTGATATGATTATGAGATTAATTACACAAATAAGAGAATTGAGGGATTAATTAGTATACATAATTCAAATTATGTGTCTTATTATAAGAAAATGCGAAGTTGGTCAATTATGTTAGAAGGAAATAAAATGGGTTTTAGGAGTAGGGTTAATAGTGGAAAAATAAAAGAAGACCTATTACTATCAGAAAGAATATATTCATGCGAATGTGGATATATAAAGGTTTTTTTTTTGATAATTGATATTAATAATACTTCAAATATATATTCTTAGTGTAAAATAGTTGTTGGACAAAAAGAGAAAAAAATATAGAGAATTATCCTCCATCTGATATAATAGTAATCGACAAATCACAACCAAAGGTGGATATTCTCTATGAATAACATTATACAACTAGTCGTGAAAAAAGTTAAGAGGGAAATTGAAGAAAATTTGATAAAGGTACTTGAAGGTAGTACAGACTTAGATCATATCGTAGATTCAGTAGGAGAAATGGTAAATAGTATTGGAATAGATACAATTTCAGCCATAATAGGGAAATAAACAACATAGAATTCCGTCCCCGGAATTCCAAATTTGTTGGCGGAAATCAGATATTTGGGGGTGTTAGCGTGAAAGAAAAGAAAAAATTATTAATTATTTTGATAATACTTACATTGATGGTTGTGGGATGTAATAAAACAAAAGATACTGCACAAGAACAAGAAAAGGAAAATATAACAAAAGAACAAGAACAGCAACTTTTATTAAATGGAGTATCATTGACAAAGGATATTATACGAAGTGTTTATAGGGGTAATGATAAATATACTTATGAAGTATTACTATTCTCACTTGCTAAAAATGATGATGAAAACAATTTGTATAAAGAATATTTTTCTTTTGATGAAAATAAGGGGCATATATTTCCATTAGATAAATCAAATGAAGTCCTGCTTCAAGTTTTTGGTGAAAAGGAATATCGCCCATTTGAAGAGTTTTTAACTTATGATGAAGAATCCGCTATTTATTATAGAAATTTAGATTTCGGGTGGACTACCGGCTACATAGCAGAAAATGTAACTGCTGATATAAGCGATGATAAATTAAAATTATATACAAATTTTGAACTAATAGACTTATGGTATAATGTAGGAAGAGACCCCATAGCAACTGCAGTTGCAGATTGTGAAATGGCATTTAGCGTAAATAAAAGTAATGATAAGATATATTTGCAATTTGAAAATATTGAAGTTGTATCAAAGGTTGAAGAAAGTATAACAAATTCAAATTTGGATGAAGCTTTAAGTAAGGTTCAAGATGAGGTTAAGATTTTAACCGGTCTTGATAATATTGAAGCCTCTGAACTTTTCAGTATCGACAATACCTATTATATCAAAGTGAAACCAAAGGGGTTAAGTGAATTATGGAGATATGAAAATGGTGATTTAAAAAGAATTATTTATAATGTTAAGGATGTTGCATACAATCAGGATGATGAAAAAATAATAATAGACGGTGCCAATAATTCATACATTATAAAATATAAAAATGACAATGAAGGAAAAGGGAAAATTTTATATGAATGCTATTACACGGATATATTACACAGTGATAATGGTGATTTTACCTGCTATATAAATGATTTTTTCTCTGTATGTGTTGTTGACAATATAAGCAATGAAATTATTTTAAATAAATACTTAGATGAATATAACGAGTTTTCAAATGAAGATTTCATATTAGATAATAGCAGGTTTTTCTTACCAACAAGGATGCAAATTAATGAAACAGGGTGGATTAAAAATTCCAACATGGTATACTTTGCAAGCTACGACATGTCACATATATTTTTTGTAATAGATATAGATAAAAAAATTGTATCACAGCCAAACTTCACTACCGGTATGGGTTACGAGAGCTTTATTGATAAAGATAACGGATATATAGTATCAGGCAAAACTTATTATGCATTGGATACAGATTCTTATATGATGAATCATTTGGAAAAACAATATAATTATCTTTATCTGACTAACTTATATACATTAGAAAAATTTGAAATATCGAAATCAATCAGAACAAAATTCGAGTGTATAAAAGAAGATGAAAAAACTATAAGATATATAGCAAGCTCAGGAGAATGGGTAACAGTAGACATATCAGATATGATAGGAAAAGAAAGCACTTATATAAGAGCAGGATTTAAAGATACACTATATTCTCAATTAAGCCTTGATGAGGCTGATAATGTAAATCTTTATAAATTTAATGATATTGTTTATGCTGTTGTTGATAAGGTTGAAAATAAAATGTTAATTCAATTTACCGAAGGAAACAAGGTCAATATTATTGAAGATAATATTGACGATGTAAATTTCAGTGAGCTTGGTAAATATATAAGCCTGTATAATAAAAACGGCAATCTTATTATTCTGGACAAAAGTGGTAATAAATATTTTGAAGACAATGTGTTTAATTACATTTCAAATAATGATACAGGCAGCAAAAATCAAGACGGTGAAAACAACACAGAGCTTGGTGTAACATTATGGGGTAAAAATAATGATAAGCTTTATATTCTGACAAAAAATGGCGATAGATTAGGCAATATTTTTGAAGTTAATTTTGGTGACAAATCAATCAGGGATTTGGCTTATGATATTGACTGCAGATATGAAAATCTTTATATAGATTTATCAAAAGAATTTGTAGTTTACAGCACTTTTCCCGGACCAATATTTTACTCATATGATAAAGACGTTAATGATGATGTGTATTTATATGTCAAATATTTTAATTCCGGTGAAAAAGTAGAAATAGCGCGGGCAAAAGGTGAAAGTATACATTTCTATATATTTGATAATGAGCTCAATTATAATTGTATAGAAAATAATGATATCCAAGGTGTTTATAAACTTGTAGATTAGTTTTGATAAGGGAGGAAAATATAGATAATGGAAGCGGATAATTTGAATAAGGAATTCCGGGGACGGACCTTGAAATTCCATCTGGAATTTCAAGGTCCGTCCCCGGAATTCCTTGTAAAAGGTGTGTCCCCATTCCACTAATCGGGATGACAGGATTCGAACCTGCGGCCCCTAACACCCCATGCTAGTGCGCTACCAAACTGCGCTACATCCCGACAACATATTAAATTATAACGGAAAAATTTGATTCTGTAAAGAGTAAAGTTTTTAAATTACATATTGCATTTTAAATACTATTCTGTTAAAGTTTATATATCCATGTCTTGGGTAAAATAAATTATAAGGATGTAAAAAATATGAGTGAAGATAAAGATTTAAACGGCTGCGGTTGTGGCTGTGGATGTGA
>CAZCTI010000142.1:0-4248 GCA_964501385.1 uncultured Clostridia bacterium | reverse complement strand
TTTTTACGGGCTGCGGGGCAGGCCAAGAAACTACAGCTATTGAAGAAGAGGCTTACACTGCAGTGGAAGTGGAAACACTGAAGCCTATGAATTTATACATAGAAAACTTAATGACGGCAAAGGTATTTGCAGACAAGGATGTGTTTGTAATTCCTTTGATGGCAGGGAAAGTTGAAAAGATAAATGTTAGTGTCGGGGACAAGGTACAAAAAGATGATGTGTTGTTTATTATGGATAAGGATGATATATCAAAACAGGTAAATCAAGCATATGCTGCTTATGAAGCTGCAAAAGCTGGCTTTGATGTAAGTGCTTCTCAAATACAAAGTGCTAAAGATAATTTAGAGAGAATAGAAAAGCTGTATGAAGAAGGAGCAGTGCCGAAAACTCAATATGAACAAGCAAAATTAGCTGCATCCGACAAGTCATTGGAAGCTGCAAGGATGGGAGTTGAGCAAGCAAGAGTAGCTTATACAAATGCTGCATCAATGCTTAAAAACGCTGAAGTTAAATCTCCCATTTCAGGTGTTGTATCTGATATTAGCATTGTTGAAGGGGAATTCGCTACATCTTCTAATCCTCCTGTAACAATTGTTGATTCTGATAGTATAACTATTGAATTTGGAGTAGCAGCAAGTATTGTGAACAAAGTGAATAAGGGTGATGTGGTAGACGTTGAAATCAGTTCAGCAGGTTATAAAAATGAAGCTATAATAAACAGCGTAAGTTCATCTGCAGATATTATGACCAATCTTTATACGGTAAGCATTGTACTTGAAAATGATGGTACTATTAAACCAGGTATGTTTGCTAAGGTTTATTTAAAAACTGATAAAATAGACAATACTTTTGCTGTTAAAACAGAAGCAGTAAAGGAAAGAGAAGATAAAAAGTTTTTATTTGTTGCAGAGGGTGATAACACTGTTGAAAAAGAAGTTACAACAGGACTTGATACAGGTGCTTATATAGAAATAAAAACTGGTCTTTCTGAAGGAGATAAGGTTATTGTGAAAGGTCAGGATTACATTAGCGATGGCAGCAAAATAAAGGTTGTAAGGGGTGAATAGGAATGCTTGCAAAATTTTCAGTTAAAAAACCCGTTACAATTACAATGATGATTTTAATTATGATTGTGTTAGGAGTAGTATCCTTCAGCAAGCTTCAAATAGACTTGCTGCCCCAAATGGAGCTGCCCTATGTAATGGTTCAAACAACTTACCAAGGAGCAGGTCCTGAAGAAATAGAAAATATTATCTCAAGACCCTTAGAACAAACTTTATCCACTGTGGAAAATATTGAAGATGTTATTTCAATTTCCTCTGAAGGAAGTTCGCTTTTGTTGATGCAATTTGCTTTTAGTACAGATATGGATGAAATAATGCTTCAGATAAGGGAAAGAGTTGATTTGATTAAAGGATTTTTGCCTGATGGAACATCTTCTCCATTGGTACGGAAGTTGGACCCCAACGCACTACCTATAATTCAATTGGCAGTTTCAAGCAAGGGTGATTTATACACTACTCAAAAAATTGCAGAGGATGTTATATCGCCGCGTTTCGAGCGTATTGAAGGAACTGCTTCCGCTAATGTATCGGGAGGTTTACAGCAGGAAGTTGAAATAATGCTGCAGGGAGAAATGCTTAAAGGATATAATTTAAGTTCTTCTTATGTTGCTCAAATACTTCAAGCAGAAAATTTAAATATACCCGGAGGCTTTGTTAAAAAGGGAAGCAATGAGCTTTCTGTAAGAACAATAGGCGAATTTAAATCAATTGAAGAAATAAAAAATTTGGCCATACCTCTAAGTAGGGGCGGTACTGTACGATTGAAGGATATTGCGGATGTGAATTTAAAAAGCAAGGAGCAATCGTCAGTAACTAAACTAAACGGTAAGGAAGTTGTTCAAGTATCTGTAATGAAGCAATCCGATGCCAACACTGTCAATGTTGGAAATGCCATAGATAAAGAAATTCAAAAAATTAGAACGGAATACCCGGATTTAGAATTAGTAACTGTATTTAATCAGGCAGACTATATAAATTTAGCCATTGACAATTTAATTAATACAGCAACAATTGGCGGTGTTTTGGCTGTATTGATTCTTTTGGTTTTCTTAAGGAGCTTTAAAACTACATTGGTTATAGCCCTTTCCATACCAATATCTATTATAACCACATTTGTCATATTGTTTTTTACGAATATAACATTAAATATGATGACCATAGCAGGATTAGCCTTAGGTATAGGTATGTTGGTTGACAACTCAATTGTTGTTTTAGAAAATATCTACAGAAACAGAAGTTTGGGCATGGACAGAATAACTGCATCAATTGAAGGAGCAAATGAAGTATCAATGGCAGTTACAGCCTCTACCTTAACTACAATAGCAGTATTTATACCAATTGTATTTACAGGAGGTCTTGCATCAATACTGTTTAAAGATTTTGCACTTTCCATTGTAATTTCTTTAATGAGTTCCTTAGTTGTAGCTTTGACCTTAGTTCCAATGCTTTCATCCAAACTTATTTCCGTAAAAAATCTTGAATCCGAAGAAGCACAGGAAAAGAAGCACGGACCTTTGGTTGTTTTTTATAAAAAGGTATTAAGTTTAAGCTTAAAGCACCGACTTATAACAATAAGTTTGAGTATTGCAATGTTTGTTGTCAGTGTTTTTATGGTTGTATCAGTTGGAGCCGAATTTTTTCCTGCAACAGATGAAGGAATGATAAATGTTAATGCAAGTTTGCCTCCAGGCTCTAAAATTTCGGAAGTGGATAATATATTAAAAGAAATCAGGGACTCAATAAATGATATTCCTGAAATAGAAACGGTATTTACTTCTGCCGGAGGCGGAGGAATGATGGGATTAGGAGGAGGTGCCGGCGGCTCTATCAATGTATTGTTAAAAGGTTTAGACCAAAGAGACAGAAGTGTTAAAATAATAAGTGATGAAATAAGAACTAAAGTAAAAGATATCCCCGGTGCTGAAATAAGTGTTTCAGAATCATCAACTATGATGTTGGGTATGAGCTCAGGTGCAATCAGTATCAGCATCAAGGGTGATGATTTAGATACTTTAAAAAATATAGGTGATGATTTTAAAAGCATTATTGAAAAGGTAGAAGGAACAAGGGAAGTAACTACAAGCTATGAGGATGGAATACCTCAAGTGCAAATAATAGCTGACAGAGGAATTGCATCTCAATATGGTTTAACTACCGCACAAATAGGAAGAGCAGTAAATAACTCGCTGTTAGGCTTTAACGTAACAAAGTACAAGATTAACGGTGATGAAATAGATGTGGTACTTAAAGGTGACAATGTTTATGGTGAAAGTATTTCATATTTGGAAATGCTCCCTGTGGAAACACCTACAGGAAGCGTACCTTTGTCTGAGGTTGCAGAAATAATAGTTGAAAAAGGTCCTATAAGCATAACAAGAGAAAACCAGGTAAGGGTATTAACAGTATCAGGAAGTGTTATGGGAAGAGACGTTCAAACTGTATCTATGGAAATAGAAGAGCTTCTTAGAGAATATAACATGCCCTATGGTTACAATTATATATTAGGGGGAGAAATCGAACAAATACAGGAAACTTTTAAAGACTTAGGCTTGGTTTTGTTAATGGCTGTTGCATTGGTTTATATGATTATTGCAGCACAGTTTGAGTCGTTAATTCAACCACTATCAATTATGTTTTCTGTGCCTTTAGCATTATCAGGAGGTTTTATCGGACTTTATATAACAGGGCTTCCTCTTAATGTAATAGGTATAATAGGTTTAATTATTTTGGTAGGTGTAGTTGTTAATAATGCCATAGTTTTAATTGATTATATTAATCTTAGACGAAAAAAGGGAGAAGAAAGAACTTCTGCAATAATGAAAGCAGGACCCATCAGAATACGTCCTATTATGATGACTGCACTTACAACCATATTAGGTCTGGTACCCATGTCTCTTGGTATGGGTGAGGGAGCTGAGCTTACTCAGTCTATGGGAGTGGTTGTACTCGGAGGATTATCCCTTTCAACAGTTTTAACTCTGATTATAGTTCCTGTTATGTACACTATATTTGATGATATATCAGAGTTTTTCAGAAAAAAGAAGAAAAGTGAAATTATAGAACAAATACAGTAGAAAACATTGGAGGTTACATGGCTGAAAAAAGTCAAAAGCGGCAGGATATATTGACTTCTGCCAGAGCTTTATTTAAGGATAAAGGGTTTCACAATACTAAAATGGATGAA
>CAZCTI010000141.1:0-4258 GCA_964501385.1 uncultured Clostridia bacterium | reverse complement strand
CATATGTTCCTATTTCAATAGTTGCATTGTTTAAGTTTAAGAAAATTGAATGGAAACCAATAACACACAGTATTGCTAAAACAATCGAAGATATTCAGCAATAGATGAGATTCTTCACCTGCGGTTCAGAATGACACGCTGCTGTGCAGCTTATTGGTGGCAAGGACAAAATATGGCAAAGTCCTCCTTTAGAGGACTTTGCCATTGCTATGAATAAACTACGTGTCATTCTGAGGGCTTTAGCCCGAAGAATCTCATCTTTTAAAATCTGAGATCCTTCGTTACACTCAGGATGACAAAGCGGAACATATTCGTTTACCGTGGTGTGGTTAACACGTGATAATTCTGAACAAAGTGAAGAATCTAATCTTTAGCTTTGCATCGCTTAAGATAACAAATTGCTTAAACTCTATAGTTATTTAAATGTCCAAAACTTGCTTATTATATAGTTAGCAAGCATCACTAATATATTTGTCCACAATTTTGACATGTATTCACTGACTGAAAATATTTCTATAAGAATAATCATGGTTCCTATATCTAATACATAAGTAAATAATCTTCCCAAAGAAAATTTTATAAATTCTTGCAAATATGATTTGTTACTTAAAAATACATATTTTTTGTTTGCAATAAATGCAAAAATAACTGAAATAATAAATGCTATAGTATTAGATATTTTGTAGTCAACACCTATATAAATAAGAGCATAATAAACAATAAAATTTACAGTAGTGGTCAATACTCCAACCACAAAGTAAGCGACTAATTCCTTAGAAATTTGATTTTTCATTACAATTTCCCGCCATCATTAATTTTTTCATTGTTGTGCTCATCTATTATGTAAAGAGGACGATACTTCGTTTCATTGAAAATCCTTCCAATATATTCCCCTATAATTCCTAAACTAATAAGCTGAACTCCGCCTAAAAACAAAATTGTTACCATCATTGACGGATATCCTTGAACAGGGTCCTTCCAAATAATACTTTTAATAAGAATTATAAACATATATAGAATGCTGAAAATTGATACAAGAATACCTAAAATGGTGGATATCCTTAAAGGAAATGTGGTAAATGAGGTAACACCCTCCAGTGCCAAATTAAAAAGCTTTAAATAATTCCACTTTGTTTCCCCGGCTGCTCTTGGTTTTCTGTCGAACAATATTTCCTTTTTATTAAAGCCAATCCAGCTGAACATTCCCTTTGTATACCTTTGTTTTTCTCGGATTTTTTTAAGTGACTCCACTGCCCTTCTGTCCAAAAGCCTGAAATCACCTGTATCCTTTTGAATTGGGATTTTGGTCATTTTCTGTAACAGACTGTAATATGTACGAGAAGTAAATTTTTTAAGCCAAGTTTCCCCTTCTCTTGACCTTCTTTTTGCATATACATCATCATACCCTTTTTCCCAATAAAATATCATATCTTTAATAAGCTCAGGAGGGTCCTGCAAATCTGCATCGAGAATTACAACCGCATCTCCTGTTACATAATCAAGCCCGGCGGCCATGGCTGTTTCTTTACCAAAATTTCTTGAGAAACTGATATAATTTACCCTATTATCCCTTTGCCGAAGATTTCTAAGAATATTTAAGGTATTGTCACTGCTTCCGTCATTTACAAAAAGTATTTCAAATTCATAGTTGTAAATATCATCTAAAACCTTATTCAATTCATTGTATAACAAGGCAAGAGTTTCCTCTTCATTGTATGCAGGTATCAACAAACTAACTTTTTTCATGCTACCTCCCGTTCTGTACAACAAACGGACTTAGGAAAGTTCCATTACCGCTTACCATACTTAAATTTTTATCTATATAAATTGCAGGAATTACACCTGCTTTAACATTTGCATCCTTGTGATAAACAAACCCATCCTTATCAACAATTCTCACCATGCTTAAACTGCTGTAGTAAGGAGTTCTAAGCCAGTATCTTTCATTTCTTTTATAATTTAAATTATTTTCATAAACATATTTTTGCAGTTGATATGCATCAAGTAGGAAAATACTTTCTGATGAATAATCATAATAAGCATCCGTATCATAATTTTGACTTACATAAGAAGTAATTGAATTCCAATAAAAAGGTTTATTGCCACCTGTGCTGTTTTCAATATTGTTGTAGCTTAAAACATTTTTTAGCCTAACATTATTTATAATAGATGCTTCTTTGTTATTAAAATTATTTTTAAATTCTTGATTAAGCCACTTTCTTACATCCGAATCCATCCAGTTGTTAGAGCCGTAGAAATTATCTTTGCTAACTTCATCTAAATTATCAAACTCCATATATTCAACCACATCGGCACACCATAACAAAAAACCATTATCATCATTATTTAAAACAACCCACTTGAGATGTTCATTATTGTTACTTCCCAAATAAATATACTGACCTGTTTTTAATATTCCTGTTTCTTTACTATTGCCTGCAGGTTGAATAAGTAATGTAACAACCGAAACCGTTAAAGCTAAAGCTGCAATACTTAAGACAGTTTTTAGTTTAAAATTATTTATCAACCAATATATTCCCACAAGAATCATTACATCAAAACACAAATTAAATAAAAGCATATGCTTTTGCAAATCAGCTTCACCATTTCCTATTATAGGCAAAACAAACTGGCTTATTGTTGTTAAAAACAGCAATAAACAAGCAACAGCTATAACTGTTTTTTCATTATCCTTATGTTTAATATATTTTATAATTTCTAATATATTTACAGTAAAATACAATACTGAAATAACAACTATTATATTAAAGGCAATACCTATGGTGTTCTTTCTTAAATTGCTCCACAAAGAGAATCTTTCTGTAAATGTAAGTCTTTCCGGCATATCCTCTTTTGAATAGTTTCCTAAATATGAGGGTCGTATTATTACTGAGCTGTCAGCAGACAGCTTAAGTTTTTCTATAAATCTTGAAGGATTAAAAATATAAAATTTAAGTACATCCACAAATGATGCATTGTCATATACTTCTTTTTGAAATTCCCTGCTGTAAATGTCAAACTCTCCATGGTCTAAAAAACCGTGGGTGTTTGTAAGTGGTAAATATTTCAAAGGTATTGAAAGCTTTTCCAAATCCTTTTCCGGCTCTTTAGAATCTTTCGTAATACCGTAGAAAATACTTTGATAATTATTGACCTGGCTCATCCATTTAGGTGCATTCACATAATAAAAAACAGAAAAACAGATTATTATAACTGCACCTGTTATAATTAAAGCTCTATTAATAAAATCTTTTTTTAACAAAAAAAGTATCAATGAAAATATGCCTATTAAAATACCTATTGGAGTATTTGCTACCTTTGCACCGGTTAAAGCTAAACCGAAAACAAAAAACAAAATTCCGTAATAAATACTTTTTGCTTTGCTGTCAGAATTTATAAATGATATAAGGGAGCCTAAAACCATCATTAGTGAAGCAATAATTGGTGCTTCGCCAAAGAATGAATTAAAATACAGCAAATATCCCATATCAAAAAGCATTACAATTGATATTATAAAAAATAAAATATTTATAACTATATGTTTAAATTTTAAATTTGTAAGAAATAAATAAAGTCCGTAAGAATAAGTTGCAGCATATATAATTCCTAATATTTTTATATTAAATATTTCCGGTGATTTGCCTAAGATAATTTTTAAAAGATAATTAAAAATCATCGATAATTTAATGAAAATAAACTGTGTTGAAAAATATTCGTTGTCATTATGTACATCAGGACTTATTATATTTGATAATGAGCCTTTTATATCATCGCTTGACATATCATTTACTGTATAATAATTATATGCATAAAAATATCTGTTGCTTATTTCAGGCTTAAATCCTAATGGTTGTATTGTTCTGTGGTAATCACTGTTATCTGCAATACCCACGAATGGTTCTTTTAACAAGAGGATTGCAGACAACCCAAATATCAGTATAAAAATTCCAAAGCTAATGTTCTTTTTCATATTGTCTCCAATGTAACTATAATATAAATATTATGGCACAGAAAACAATTTCTGTAAACATGTTTGCATTAAAAAGGGGGTGTTTACCCCCTTCTAACTAATCCTTGTCATTACTATGAATTACTCTCACCGCGAGGGCGAAGCCCTCGTCATTCTGAGCCGAAGGTGAAGAATCTCATCTATTGAAAAATAAGATCCTTCACTACGCTCAGGATGACAAGCGCTATTATCTATACTCTCTATCCACATAACCGCTTGTTGAGGCTCTCAGCAAGCTTGAGTAGCTTA
>CAZCTI010000140.1:0-4271 GCA_964501385.1 uncultured Clostridia bacterium | reverse complement strand
TTCCACATGGTGTCATAAATAATTGTAATTTGATTTTCTTGATAACTTTTTGCCCATTCCATATACTTTGTAATTATTTGCAGAGGATTATCTCTCCATATTACCCCGTGGCTGGTGCAAATCATTTCAATTGGTATATTTAAAGCTACAACTTCTTCAATTTTATTTACAACGAATTTGCTGAATGGAGTTAAAATATTAGCATAATATTTAATTGCTTCATTGTATAACTCATCATTATCTACCTTGTCATTGTACATTAATTCAGAAGCATAATGTTGACCAAATGCATCATTGCTGAACAATATATTTTCGCCGGACATGTATGTCATCATTGAATCAGGCCAATGAAGCATTTTTGCCTCAACAAAAATTAGTTTATTCTTACCTATATCTAAAGTATCTCCTGTTTTTACTTCGACAAAGTTCCAATCCTTGTGGTGATGACCTTTAATAATTTTTGCTCCGTTTTTTGTGCAATAAATAGGAGTATTGGGGATATCCCGCATTAATTCCGCCAATGCACCTGAATGGTCTATTTCTGAATGGTTCATTATTATGTAGTCAATTTTGTTTAAGTCTACTTCTTTTTTTAAATTCGTTACAAATTCATTTGAAAATGGTGCCCATACTGTGTCAATTAAAACTGTTTTTTCATCTCTTATTAAATATGAATTATAAGATGAACCTTTATGGGTAGAATATTCATCTCCATGAAATCTGTTTAACTCCCAGTCGATTTTACCTACCCAACTTACTGTATCACTAATTTTAAACATACTTTCCTCCTATGTTTTTTTGTGTTTAAGGGGTTATAAATCCATTATAATACTTAATATACCACTTATCTTTGATTTAAATCAAAATAAATAATTTTTCATTAAATATTTCAAAATTCGTAGGGAAGATAGTGTGTCTAAAGACAATTGAAGCTTTATATTTATGATGAATAATTTGACATAGGGTATACTGAAATTATATAATAGGTTGTATTAAGCAAATCGTATAATTCTGAGGGCGAAGCCTGAAGAATCCATAGAATAGGAGTTTTTTATGAAGAAAAAAGTTATGGTTGCCATGAGCGGGGGAGTTGATTCATCTGTTGCAGCTGTTTTGCTTAGAGACCAAGGCTATGATATTTGCGGAGCAACTTTAAAATTGTTCAGCGACGAAGATGTATTAACATCCTGCAGAACAAGAACGTGTTGCTCCTTAGATGATGTGGAGGATGCAAGAAGTGTTTGCTATAAGTTAGGAATTGAACATTTTGTATTCAATTTTAAAGAAACATTTCAAAATGAAGTAATACAAAAGTTTAAAAGAACCTATGAAGAAGGCAGTACACCTAATCCTTGCATAGATTGTAACAGATATATAAAATTCAGCAAATTGATTCAAAGGGCAATTTTAATGGAAAAGGATTATATTGCCACAGGTCATTATGCTCAAATAGAGTTTGACAGTGTAAGCGGCAGATATTTACTAAAAAAAGCTGTTGATTTATCAAAGGATCAAAGCTATGTGCTCTATGTACTTTCTCAGCATGATTTGTCAAAAACACTTCTTCCATTGGGAGGAATGTTGAAAACAGAGGTAAGAAAAATAGCTGAGGAAAGAGATTTAATAAATGCAAGAAAACCAGACAGCCAGGACATATGTTTTGTTAAGGATGGCGACTATGCAGGGTTCTTGGAAAATATGATGGGTGTGGAATCAAAAAAGGGAAATTTTATTGACCCTCAAGGTAATGTAATCGGAGAACATAAAGGAATTATCCATTATACCGTAGGACAGCGTAAAGGTCTTGGTATTGCACTTGGCAAACCTGCTTATGTAATTAATAAGAGTAAAGGTTTTAATACTGTTACAATAGGCAGCAATGAAGATTTATATTCTAAAACATTAAATGCGTCGGATTTAAATATGATAGCTGTTGAAAAACTTACATCCTCTATAAAGGCAAAGGTAAAAACAAGATATAGCCAAGAGGAAACTGAAGCAGTTTTGCACCCTGAGGGAGAGGACAGCATCGTTGTTGAGTTTAAAGATAAACAACGTGCCATAACACCTGGTCAGGCAGTAGTTTTTTATGACGGGGATATTGTAATAGGCGGAGGGACAATTATTTAATGTCCATTCCGGATTCCTTCAATATATCGACATAAAGAATAAGTTCTTCCTTGGAAGTAATGCTTAATTTAGAATATATGTGTTTTGTATGAGTTTTAATTGTATTGATGCTTAAGCATAAGCTTTCGGCAATTTCTTTAGCATTGTATTGCTGGGCATACAAATTGAATACAGAACGCTCTGCAGGAGAGAGAGACTTAAAATTAATCAAAAAATCATTGAGGATTATTGAATTAGGGTCTGTCTCTTTTTTATTATCTGTTTTTTTAGTAGAAAGAAATTCTATCAATTCATCAATTTCTAATACATATGTTTTATCTATTGCTTTGGGGTTGCTTTTAATTATATCAATACCCCTTGCAATGGGAATTATATAGTATTTGCTTAAAATAAATGAGGCAACAATCCCAAGGAGCATAAGAAATGCACTTATATAAATTAATTTCAAATTTGTTTTTGTTACATAGCTGTTTATATCCTCCTGAGGAATCATTAAGGCTAAAGCCCATTCATTGTCAGCAAACAATGAATTCTCGGGATACATTTTTATCTGTTCATGATATCCTATAAAACTATTTTCGTTATTTTCGTAAATAAACAATGACTTTTTCCCCGAAGAAATTTTCAAGTCTCTGTCATTAATGATACTTTTTGCAGAATATCCTCCGGAAAACAAAGAGCCCCCTGTTTTTAACATATTATTTTCCACAGGTGAAATTAAGCAAAAAATTCTGTTGTACATACTGTTATCCGGCATGTTTGACAGCTTAAAAAGCATGTAGCTTACATCAAAACCACATACACCAAAAACATTACCTTCAGTATCAACAAGGGGAACAGAGCACATCATTATTTTCTCGTTAGTAGTTGGAAACATAAATGCTTGGCTCCAATAATACATGTTTGACAAGGAGGCATCATTGTTCGCTTTATCCATGATGTTATAAAAATATGGAGCATCTGTTACATTGAATTCCATTCTCCACTGAGGATGAAGAGGCAAAGAATTTTTGTATGCTATATCAGCTATACCCCTTAATACATAAATAGTAGGGCTTGAGGAGCTTATTATATTGGGCTCCATATTTTTTAAATACAATCCTGTTTTGGAGTTTTCGGAATAGGGAAGCTTATTGTTTATAGTTGCATCTAAAATCATAAAAGCACCGCTGCTTTTGGACTTTTGCAAATAAAGGATTAGCTGATGAAGTTCATTTGAAACTATTTCCCTCAAAAGATTCGGATTGTTATTTAGGTCATTAAGAGTTATATTTTTTTCTCTCAAATGACTCTCTATACTCATGGATAAAGAGCGTGAAAAACCTACAGCCTCGGCAGCAAGATTATCATATAATGTAGTAGTATTTTTTAAAATAACAGAATGTTCATTTTTTATAAAAATTTCACTTTCTTTTAATCCTGCAGTAATGCTTCCTGTTACAAACAGAATTATTAAAACGCCTAATAGTATAGTTACAACAAGAATTATCAAAAAAATAAATAATCTAAGGCGCAAAGTGAACTTAATTTTATCCTTAACAGCCAATTTCTCACCTCTGAATGATGAATTCTTCAAATTTTCCTTCAGTTGCCCTATTAAATGCATCAGTATCATCCATACTGTTTAATAAATTAAAATACTCGTTTTTGCATTCTGTGGCATAGTTTTTCATATTTATATTGAAGCTATCCTGCAGCTGATCAAAGTTATCAATTGTTGGTGGGTAAAAAAAGTTATAATGTTCAAACATTTCTTTTGTAGTTTTTTGAAGTATTTTTATTTTCTTATCAATTGTGGCATTTTTTTCATCCCCGGTTATTTCGAATGCTTCCTTTGTTACGGGAAGATACCCAGTTGATGATACAAATCTTAAATTTTGCTTTGGATTTGTAAACCATTTAAGAAAAATGCCTGCTGCATATTCTTTTGCTTCATCGGATTTTATGATACTCATTCCTCCGCCCCGCTGAATTGCAATATTTTTCCCGCCTTTAACAACAGGATAGGGCAAAGTCAAGTATTCTGCCGGTTCAGTGATATTATCATCATATGTAACTATGTCAGAATAGAAAAGTACACCTGCAGTAGAGCCAATACTTACCACAACATTGCCTGTCTTAATAAGATCTGAGCCATATCC
>CAZCTI010000139.1:0-4288 GCA_964501385.1 uncultured Clostridia bacterium | reverse complement strand
ATTTCCTCTCAAAATGTTTTATTCTTATATAAATATACAACATTTTTTTCAATTTTACTATATAAAAATTCACAGAAAAATTCAACAAATTAATTTGTTCCTAAAGTCGCACAAATTTAGAATTTCTTGCGATTGACCTACCAACCATTTTTCTGAAAAAAGACTCGGAAAAATGGGGTTAGGACATACAAAAAATTGCCATAACGGCAATTTTTGCTTTCGGGGACATTCATCTTACCACTGACGGGGACATTACTCTGACCATCAAAGGCTTTCCCTATAGAAAGAGGTGTGTCCCCCTTCCTTATATGGTGTGTCCCCAAACCTTTATAACTTATTGGTTAATCTAAAATATAGACTTTTACTTGTCTGATGCCAAAATTTAATGCGTCTTGATTGTCTTCCATAAACAAGTCTACCCTGTACCCTTTTATTGCTGAACCCGTATCAAGGGCTGTTGCGAAACCATAGTCAGGACTGCCATCGGTATAAGCAATATAAAGCTTCGTACCAAGAGGTATTACACTTGGGTCTACCGCAACTGTACCCGGCTGAGCTTTTGTGCCGGATGCTGTTATACCGTAGTAAGGATCGCCGGGGTTTTTTCCGCAACTTTCATAAGATAAATCATAAGCTGTAGCTACCATATCCATTTCATTGCTGAATCTGAAGCCGCTTCTTGTCGTTGCTACTGTTCTTTCCTTTGTTCCTACTTCAATAATTTCATCTACAGGGTCTTTATAAACTATTTCTTCTTCTAAGGACCTTTGAACTAATTCTCCATCCACATAACATTCCTGGTAAATGGATTTTTTCATCCCATCAGATCCATTTTGGACTACTTTCTCGTAGTCAACATATTGATTGCTGTTATATACTATAGTTGTCTCGTGCTCTACTTTGCTTCTCTCAATATCATAATTTAATTCCTTTAATAGAGGCTTGGCTTCTATGACATCTGCCATAATCTCCGCTGTTTCATTAACTGCTTTTTCAGTCTCTTCAGAAAAAATTTGTGCAAAAGCATAGTTTTTAAACTTACCTTCACTAATACCATAAGTTATAATAAAGCTCATTACTACTGTTAAAATCAAAATTGGGTATATTTTTTTCATTTTCATATTACCACCAACCTTTACTTTATGAATTTGACTTGCGTCGAAAGGTATAAATTTATAAAAATTTATCTTTTGCATAAGTATAATCTATGCATTATTGGCAATCCTTATTTTAAAATCCCAAATTTTAGAACATTTGTGGATTATACTTCATAAAAATAATTTTGGCAAGATTTTTTTTCAAAATTAATAAAAACTTAATAAGTATTTTATACAAAAAATAAAAAAAACAGCCTTTTTTGACTGTTTTAACCCCTCATGACGGGAACATTCGTCTAAAGTTTATCCTCAGAGACTATCCTGCTTTAGAGGTGCGTCACCCGTACTTTTAAATGCTTCTATATTTGTATTCCGTAATTTCGTTATATAGTTCTTTCATAATTTTTTCAAATATTACTCCCTCTGAGCTTGGTGTTTTAGCTTCATAGGTAGTTATAACTGCTAATGATACAAATCTTGCAGCCTCCTCCATTGCTTCCGGAAGGCTCTTTCCCTTCATATAATACCCCAAAAACAATGAAGTAAATAAATCTCCTGTACCGGGATACCTTTTGTTTACATAATCAAATGGTGCCATCCAAAACTTGTCATCTTCCCTGTTGTAGCATACATTAATATGATCTCCTTCTTCTGTAGTAACACCAGTAATTACAGAAATTTTAGGGCCTAAGCTGCACAAATCCTTTAAATATTCTTTTACTTGAGAAATCGTCACTTTTTCATTTGTATATTTTCTTCCAAGCAAAATACATGTTTCAGTCAAATTAGGTGTTATAATGTCAGCTTTTTTGACTAAGTATGACATTTTTGTAATCATTTCATCATTATAAGTTGTATAAGTGAAACCATGGTCCCCCATTACAGGATCTACAACAATCAATGCTTCCTTGTTTTTTTCCTTAACTTGATTAATAATATCCGTTATAATATTTATTTGCTCCTCAGAGCCGATGAACCCGCTGTATACACAATCAAAAAATGCATTGTTTTTTTCCCAGTAAGAAAAATATTCTTCCATGTGATTTGTAAAATCAAAAAAATAGAATTCCTTGTATTCAGAATGATTGCTTAATAATGCTGTTGGTAAAGGGCAAACTTGGCACCCTAAAGCCGACATAACAGGAATTATAACTGTCAATGAGCATCTCCCAACTCCTGACATATCATTTATTGCCATAATCTTAGGAATTTTGTTCATATTTAATCCTTTCAATAAATACATTAACGGGGACATTCCTTGATAGTATGACCCGCAAAAGGTGACCGCCTATCAAGGCGTGTCCCCGCACCTATAATAAACTGATTCTATTACTTTCAAAAGGTACAGATTTATGATATTTAATGAGGACAGATTCCAGTCATACAACGCAGGGGAATGCATCAAATTTGTTTGCTCCTTTCGTCGCACAAATTTGGCATTCTGTGCGGTTGACCTACCAACCATTTTTCTGAAAAAAGACTCAGAAAAATGGGGTTAGGTCATACAAAAAAATGATTTCTAAATAGAAATCATTTTTTATAGGGTAAAGATTTATTAAATAACTCTTTACAAGGGGGGCTAATTTTATTACATCATATTTATTCGAAATTGTACTATATTTTTGGGGGTATTGTCGAAAAATTTTATTGCCAATTTTTTACAACACTTTCAAGTTATAATCGACAATTTCTTACACACATTATAACAAACTTATTATATATATGCAACAAAAAACTTTTTTAAATCATCAACATTTGTACCACATTTGTACAGAATCCTTACGATATTTTACAAAATTTTATGATTTTTATTGATTTTTTAAAATAACATCGTGTGCTCCGCCTTCAGTTAAGCTTGTAGCTGAAACTACTGTTAACCTTCCATTTTGCTGAAGGTCTTTAATTGATTTTGTACCGCAGTTACACATAGTTGACTTAATTTTATGAAGTGTAGTTCCAAGTCCGTCATCAAGCTTACCGGCATATGGTACATAGGAATCAACTCCTTCTTCAAACTGAAGTCCTGCTTTTCCTCCTAAGTCATACCTTGCCCAGTTTCTTGCACGATTAGAGCCTTCACCCCAATATTCCTTAACATATCCGTTACCATACTTTATTTTATTGGTAGGGCTTTCGTCGAATCCGGCAAAATATCTTCCAAGCATTACGAAATCAGCACCCATAGCCAATGCTAATGTGATGTGATAATCTAAAACTATTCCACCGTCTGAGCATATAGGCACATAATCACCGGTTTTTTCGAAATATTCATCACGAGCTTTAGCTACATCCATTACTGCAGAAGCTTGACCTCTTCCTATTCCCTTTTGCTCCCTGGTAATACAGATTGAACCTCCGCCTATACCAATTTTCACAAAATCGGCACCTGCATCAGCTAAATATTTAAACCCGTCTCTTTCGACCACATTTCCGGCTCCTACTTTGACTTTACCGTTATATGTTTTTTTAATCCAATTGATTGTATCATACTGCCATTCACTGAATCCTTCAGACGAATCTATGCAAAGTATATCTGCACCGGCTTCCACTAATACAGGAACTCTTTCCTTGTAATCTCTTGAATTAATACCTGCTCCAACCACATATCTTTTATGATTGTCTAATAATGAATTTGGATTATCTTTATCTTCTGAATAATCTTTTCTAAAAACCATATAAACCAAATTAAAATCTTTATCTACTATTGGAAGTGCGTTTAATTTATGCTCCCATATTATATCATTTGCTTCAGGAAGTGTAATTCCTTCTTTGCCTACTATAAGTTTTTCGCCGGGAGTCATGAAATCCTTAACCTTTTTCTCTAAAGAATCACGGGTAGTTCTATAATCTCTTCCTGTTACTATTCCAAGAAGCTTTCCTGACGAAGAACCATCTTCAGTAATTGCCATGGTTGAATGTCCGGTTTCAGCCTTCAAATCTAAAACGTCCCTGAGTGTATGCTCAGGCGTTAAATTAGAATCGCTAATTACGAAGCCTGCCTTGTACTTTTTAACCTTTCTTACCATTTCAGCTTCACTCTCTATGGACTGAGAACCGTAAATAAATGAGATACCACCATTTTTAGCTAAAGCTATAGCCATATTGTTATCAGAAACAGATTGCATAATAGCTGAAGAAAAAGGTATATTTAATTTAATTTCAGGTTTTTCGCCTTTTTTAAATCTGGTAAT
>CAZCTI010000138.1:0-4304 GCA_964501385.1 uncultured Clostridia bacterium | reverse complement strand
TCTTGGTCATGGGAGCTTTCCCTGTTACAAACTCCTCATCTCTTATTGAACGGTATCCTTCGTCTAAGGTTATAGAATCATCATTATGTACAATCATTACTGCAAGGCTTTCGAATTGCATTTCGGCTATTGCTGACGCCTCATCCTCAATTATCCTTTCATTGCTGTAGGATAAATTTTCGCCAACGCTGACTTTTAAGTGTCCTAATCTTTTATTTGTGAGAATTTCACATATATTGTTTGGAGCAAAATCATTGGAAGTAAGGATGAATGTTTTTTTATTAAATATAATATTTGAAATAATATTAATATTTCTCCCGTGAGCACTGACATATTTTATATTGTCCCAGGGTAGATTCAATTTAGATGCAAAGTATTGAAGAGAACTAACTGCAGGAATATTTTCAACCTGTATTTTTTCTGTATTCATCAACATATGAGTAATATTTTTAGATAAACTATAGAAACCGGAATCTCCGGAAACCAAAATTCCATAAGTTTTATACTCTGCATGATTTATATATTCGCAAATTTTCTCAGGATTTGAATTTTGGTAAGTTTCCTTATTTAAATTCATAAAGTCCTTAAGCATTCTTTTGGCACCTATTAAACAGTCGCAATACTCTATTGTCTTTAATGCTTTATTATGAATATAGTCTAAGTTTCCGATACCCAATCCGATAATAAAAACCTTCTTCATACAATTCCTCTTACTATTTCCTTAAAGTTGCCTAATGTTATTCCTTCTTCTTCAGGCTTTTTCAACACAAGGCATTTTATTTTTGTTTTGATACAGGAATTAACTTTCTCATTAAAGCCTCCTGTGTCTGCACTTTCCTTTGTTACAAGAAATTTAGCACCAATCGAATTTATCATTGCAACATTAAGCTCTTCACTGAAGGGACCTTGCATACAGATAATATTTTTGTTTGAATATCCGAGCTCTATAGCCTTTTTCAATGAGTTTTCCATAGGAAGAATCCTTAGAAAAATTCGTTTTTCATAATTTTTAACATCTTTAAATTTATCTAAATCCTTGCTTCCTGTAGTAAGCAATATATTTCCATCAGTGCAGTTCAAATAGGTTGTAATATCTTCCACACTGTCAAAATATATACTTTTCTTATTTTTATTGGCTTGTCTCACAATTCTGTAATATTGTATGTTGCAATATTCTGCTGCTGTCTTAGCATTATGTGATACAATTTTTGCAAAGGGATGTGTTGCATCAACTATACAGTCAAATTTATTCTTACTGAACAATTCAATCATCTGTTCCTTATCTAACCTTTTTTGATGGATATTAACATTACTTAATTCCTTAACAAATTGTTCACCATAATCTGTGGCTATATATAAATCTACTTCCACTTGATACTCACTCAAAAATTCAGCTAATAAACGCCCTTCCGTGGTACCTCCCAATATACAAACATTCATTATGGTCTGCCCTTTCTGAATTCATGGGTAAAATTAGGGTTATACAACTCACTTCTTTCATAATCGTCTCCTAAAAAATTACCCACCAATATTAAAGCTGTCTTAGTTATATTATTTTCTTTCATAGTTTGAGGCAGACTCTCAATTGTGCATCTGAATATTTTCTCATCAGGCCAAGTAGCCTTGTAAACCACTGCAACAGGAGTATCTTTTTCATAACCTCCTGCAATCAGTTCTTTTGACACTTCTTCCGTTAACCCGGAGCTTAAAAATAAAACCATAGTAGACTTGTGTGCAGCAAATGAGCGTATGCTCTCTCTTTCAGGAACTAAAGTTCGCCCTTCCATTCGTGTTATAATGACGGATTGACTTACATTTGGCAATGTATATTCCGCATTTAATGATGCTGCAGCTCCACAAAAAGAACTGACACCGGGTACTACATCATAATGTATATCCAATGATTTCAAAACATCAATTTGCTCTCTGATTGCACCGTATATGCTTGTATCCCCCGTATGTAATCTTACTGTGTTTTTACTTTCTTTTTCGGCCTCTTTTATCACATCGATAACTTCCTCCAAGGTCATATGAGCACTGTTATGAATTTCTGCTCCTGCTTTTGCATAGCGAAGCAATTCTTTATTTACCAATGAACCCGCATAAATTATTACATCAGCTTCGGATAAATATTTATATCCTCTCAAAGTTATTAAGTCTGATGCTCCCGGTCCTGCTCCTACAAAATGTACCATTTTAGTCTCCTTAATCCTTCATAAAATTATTATAAAAATATGGTTAGATGCATAAAAAAAACTTCCGCATTAACGGAAGTTTAAAAACACTTATTTAAAAACATAATAAAATATTTTAGATAATCCTCCCGAAAATCTGCAAACACATATCTTGGCAGGTCTCCTGACTTTCGGTTCATCTAACACTCACCTTCCCATGCATAGCACAGTGGCATAGAGCATCATCACCTTTCACAGTAGCGGGGGCTGTAACAGCTTTTACTGTTTTCCCTTTTAAAACATTTGTTACCAAAATACCAATATTCAATTTTTCTTAATTATAAATTAATATTTCCTTATTGTCAACAAATTTAAATCTATTAAATATATGTCCTATGTTATTTATTAGTTTTTCATGTGCAATTAGTGCAATATCTTTACCTAATTCTGGCCCTACATGGTGTAGTTGGAACTGGCCAATTCCACGAAACGGTGAAGTAGTGCCGAAACCTCTGCACGTGTCGCCGATACTTGGGGGTCAAAAATGTTACCGTTCTTGCCGCTGATTACACCTGACATCTGCATCTGCTTCACGGCATCCTTAGCATAATCACTTATTTTGTCGTTGTCCGCAAAAGTGTTTTCACTATAAGCCTGTGTCAGCTTAAGGTCCATAGTCTTGGCATAATTGCTTATGATGAGTGCCATTTGCTCACGAGTAATGGCTTGTTCCGGAGCAAAGTTCCCATTACCGATTCCTTTTACGATATTGTTTTTGCTTGCCCATTCAATGTAACCCATATAGTAAGCATCACTTTTCACATCATTGAAGCTGCTCTCATTATAGCTATCTACATCTGCATTCGCTAAGCGTCCTAACACCGTGACGAACATTCCTCTTGTCATGGCTGTGTCAGGGCTAAACGTTGTGTCAGAAGTACCGCTGAATAGTCCATGTTTTACCACAAACTCAATATCTTCCTTTGCCCAATGATATGCTATGTCAGTAAATACAGGTACCTCTTCATTGTAGCCCACATCATCAATTGAGGAGTTATTTTTACTTGGGGTTTTTTTGTCACTGCCATTGTATTTGAATGTTGCAGAAATGGTGTGATCTCCTGTAACGGTACTGAATGTATAGGTGCTGATAGGCCCTTGGCTTACATCATCTACCTTCACATCTGCAATAGAATAATTTATATTTGGTGTTATGGTGAAGGTTTGACTTTCGCCGTTTTTTAAAGTCACACTTCCGCTTGGTGAAATACTACCTCCTTTGATTGCTGTTGCGGTAATGACATGGGTAACAACAGGTGGTGCAGCATTCACGGTAAATTTCACATCAAAACTCTGCGATGTAATCGCGCTGCCGCTAACTGTAACTGTGTCAATGTACGTTCCCTCATCCAAACCGGTTTTCGGCTGGACTGTGAATGTGACAGCTGAACCTGTGGTAACATTGCTAATATTGTCTGTGGAGATTGCAAAGGAATTACCGTCGGAAAGTCCAATCGTGAGCTGAGCAATATCTTTGTATCCTGTATTTGTAATCGTAACAGTTTTTGCCTCCTGCTCTCCATATCCTTTTGCAACAGGAGGGAAAGTGTGAGTCCCTGTAGTATCTAAACTGATGGAATAATCATCATCATTATGCTGAGCAACCACAAGTCCTGTGCCATGTCCAGTTACATAGTCGTCTGTGATTGTTTTTGTCGTTATGTTTTTTTCATCAAATAGATCTTCGCCATTGTTTTTTACAGTAAAATAATCATAGCCGTCTTCGAGAGCAAATTGTATAATTGGATCATACCAATAAGCATTAATAGTTCCGTTAATCGTAGCGCTCTTTATAATGAGCGTATTTTTAGGATCATTACTACCCCCGGAAACAAAAAAAGCATATAGATTATCATTATAAGTACCGTTTCCCACTAACTCTAAGGTTAAACCGCTACAACTATGATTTATAAGGATTGCTTCGTTATAATCTGTCCCAGTAGAGAAAGTATGACCGTCAGCATCAATAATATAGCTGCCGTTAGAATTTTCAAACTTTATACGCCCAGTAATATCTTTTAATAGCTTAATTTTAATTTTATCACTTTCATTTGTAACTTCAGCAGTACC
>CAZCTI010000137.1:0-4418 GCA_964501385.1 uncultured Clostridia bacterium | reverse complement strand
GCATTTGAAATAAGCTCTCTTAAAAATATTTCCTTGTGTGTGTAAATAGAATTAATCATTAAGTTCAGAAGTCGTTTAGATTCTGATTTAAATTGTCGTTTTGCCATTTTTCTTCCCTTCCTTTGAAATCTGTTAGCACTCTAATTAGTTGAGTGCTAAACATATTTTATCAAATGTACAAAAAATGTCAATAGTTATTAACAAAATAATAAGATTCTTCGCTTTCGCCTCGCCCAGGATGACAACCCTTATGTATTCGTTTATCGTGGTGTGTATAACACATGATAATTCTGAATGCAGTGAAGAATATCAGATTAGGAAGGCAGCATCACCTGTAAAATCTACAGCTATCATAAGTTGTTACCAATAGATTCCATGTATCCTTGTCAACAATTCCTGTTACCGGCAACATGCTTCTTTGTTGAAAAAACTTTACAGCTTCTTCGGTTTTTTCATCATATATATTTGTTAATTCCAATTGTATGTAATTTGTATATCTTCTTTGAAAACTATTAAGCATTACCTTCAATGCATATACTATATCCCCTTGATCACCTAATTTAATATCTGTATAATCAGGTGTACTGAAAGGAATCCTTCTCGGCACTTGAGTTTTTTTTAGATACATATTATTTTCATTAATTATCATATTCCACGTATCATAATCTACAACACCCGTTCTGGGAAGTCCCATTAATTGTTGAAAAACGGTAACTGCATCAATTGTTTTTGTGTCATATATACCGGTTTTATTTACTATTGGCAGGGTCGGATGTAGATTTCTTATATTGGTGAGATAGTTTTGCAATTCTAATACTAAATTTGAATTTAAATTAACCATAATTGCTCCTTATACTATTATACACCCTGATTTTCAGGGATTTCAGCTAAATACTCATAATAAACTTCAAATAATTTATTCCATGTTTCTTCGTCAACAACACCGGTAATAGGTAATCCGTATAAACTTTGGAATGCTATAACTGCAGCAGTAGTATCTGGTCCAAAGACATCTCCAACTTCAACCGCAGGAATTTCAGGACGACGTGCTGCTAAAAAATTCAGAATTATTTCCAAGATTACAATTTTTATATATTCCGGTCCCATTCCTTCAACCAAATCTATTCCTGTATATGGAAGCATGGGTATCCTTAAATCCTCAACAGGTGTTGCTGTTAGAATCGAATATGCAGTCCAATACAAATAATTTATTGTTTCCTGGTCTACAACTCCGGTAGGGTTTAATCCCATAATTCGTTGAAATTCTCGTACTGCTGCCGTAGTTCTGGGGCCGAAAAACATATTTACTTCAATTGGTTCTAATGTGGGGTATTGCTGGGAAACAATATTAAGAAAAAATTCTACATATGCAACTAAGGGAATTGTGCCTCCCTCCAATACAATATTTGCATAAATCTGCCTTAACTCATCAAATGAAAGCCCTTCAGATACGAGCTGTGCCATACTTGTAACAGCAATATAAATATAACGTATCCTATACCAGGTGTAACTGTCTACAATTCCTGTTACGGGCAGCCCAAATATTTCTTGAAATATCTTTACTGCATTTTCAGTGTTTTTATCGAAAAAGCCTGTCAATTTTACTTCAGGAACCAATTGGAAGTTGTCGTGTATTCTATCTAGTGAATGCTGCATTCTTAAAACATTTATCCCTGAATCACCAAGCTCTAAAGGTTCTCCCGGATAAGTTCCCGTAATCTCACTGGCTCCGGCACTTTCTACTATTTTAATATCATCACCATAGTAATATTTAAGTATATCAAGGGCGGAATAACCTTGATTTGCCAGATCCACAGAGCCCCATTGATACATGCCGTTACATTCGGAAATTCTTCCATCACAAAAAGTTGCAAATAAGGGCTCTAAACGACCTTCTCTAACAATATATTCATCAAAAGTTTCATTGGCAATTGCTGAAATACTGTCAAATATACCACGTTCATGAACATAAGCTTGATCGTATTTTGTGTTATTTGTAATATCAAAATCATAACCTCTTCCCCTGTACCATTCCGTAAATACTCTGTTCATTGCAATAGAGGAAATAGCATAAATATTTGCTTTTAGGGCTTCTTCCGGCCAGGTAGGATACAATTCACTTGAAGCAACATTCTTAATATAATCTAAAAAAGGAACAGTTACATTTATTGCTTCTTCGTCGGGAGCACCCAAATGTACGGTTATAAAAAGGGGGAAAGGCACTATTACATGAGGAAGTGGAGCAGGGGGAAAAATTACATCTAAATCAGGAGTACTCATAATATCACCTTTCTTTTAATTTATTACAGTGCCGGGGAATTGACCGGGAGATCTTATCTCGCCAAATCTTAAATCTCTATAAACACTGACAATTTTGTTCCATGTTTCTTCATCTACAATTCCGTCTGCTTCAATGCCATACTGTCTTTGAAATGCAATTACTGAGGCTGTTGTTTCAGGACCGAATATACCATCAGATTCCACATTTGGTATTGGTGAAACAACTGTTGATATATATGATAATAATTCCTGTATAATAAATACCTCTGGACCCTCTGATCCTTCTTGGATAATAATATTGGGATAAATAAAGGTAGGTAATGCAACAGCTGTTGGAGGAAGTTTTCTTAATATCCCAAGTACACTTCTGTACATTGCTTCCCATGTTTCTTCATCAATCAAACCTGTTACAGGCAACCCCATGGTTTTTTGAAATTCAATTATTGATGCAATTGTATTTGAGTCTAATATGCCGTTTATATCAACAGGAAGTATAGAATCATAATAAGCAGACAATACATTAAGAAAATACTGCACCAATTGTACCCTTGGAATAACCTTGTTATCTTCGAATAAAATATCTGGTGGTATAATACTGACTAAAGCTCCTTGAGTAGTAAGTTCTAAAAGATTTTTTACAGCATTATATATCTTTCGTATTTCATACCAAGTTGCTTTATCCACAATACCAGTTACAGGCAGATTATATATTCTTTGAAATTCTTTCACTGCAGTTTCCATGATTTCATTAAATGTATCATCAATGGGTGTTATTTTAGGGATTGCAGGAAAATTTGAAGAAATAGTATTTAAAGCGATTTTCATATTAAATACATGCTGATTGGAATCACCAAGACGCAGCGGTGAGCCCGGATATGTTTCCTGTATAATAACAAAACTCATAAAAACACCTCACTTATTTGAAACATCAGGAGTAGACGGCGGTATTACAATAGTTCTGCCATGCTCATCCTCATCACCGCCCTGCATAACAGGTATGAGTGTTACATTGAAATTGGTTGTAGTATTGGGGAAAACTCTTATATCTATAATATTATGAGTATAGTAACCAATTGCCTGCACTCTTAAATTATATGTTGAGAAATAATACTCTCTGCTTTCTAATGGGTTTTGAGGATTGTATGTAACTGGAAGCTCCATTTTAGGTACTTTTCCGCTTATGTCCGTAACAAGGTGGTATAATGCCTCTTCATTAGCATTACTATCCATAACATATAATGTTACTACGGCACTTTTGATAGGTAAGGCACCTGAAGCCGTGTTTACACTTACATTTATAAAACCTATCTCTTGGGCAGGTTCCGCATCCTGGAGCTTATTTTCGTTTAATAATGGTAATGATTCCGGTATTTCTGTTTTTTTTGCAATTCTATTTCGAGCAACATACGGTACATTTCTGCTTTGTTTTCTATAATTCATTTAATCACACCTTTCTTACTTATATATATGTACGCATATCAAGAATATGAAATGCGGATTTTATGTATCTTGAAAAGAATTCTGGGGACGGACCTTGAAATTCCATGCGGAATTTCAAGGTCCGTCCCCAGAATTCTGTGTATCTTGAAAATAAAATAATTTGATAAAGGTTGACTTTATTAATCAAATTTAATAATATAGAAAAGGATATAATTTTGATTAGGAGGTAACAATTTGCCAAACGATAAATTAGAAGAGCTTAGAGAACTAAATGAAAAAATAAAATTAGGCGGCGGACAAAAAGCAATCGATAAGCAGCATGATATGGGAAAACTAACTGCAAGAGAAAGAATTGTAAAGCTGTTAGACCAAGGAAGCTTCGTTGAAATCGATGCCTTTGTTGAGCACAGATGTGTTAACTTTGGAATGGAAAAGAAGAAAATGTCGGGAGATGGTGTTGTATCTGGATATGGCACAATTGATGGCAGACTTGTATACATATTTGCACAGGATTTCACCGTTATCGGAGGAAGCTTAGGTGAAATGCATGCAGCAAAAATCGTTAAAGCCCAACAAATGGCAATGAAGGTTGGAGCCCCGTTAATCGGCATAAACGATTCAGGCGGTGCAAGAATACAAGAAGGTGTTGATGCACTTTCAGGTTACGGTAAAATATTTTACAACAATACAATAGCCTC
>CAZCTI010000136.1:0-4475 GCA_964501385.1 uncultured Clostridia bacterium | reverse complement strand
AAAGAATAATCAGTTCATTTGACATGTTAACAGGCAAAAGAGAATTAAGACCTGAAAAAAAACATGGAAATATTCCTCTGTAGGAGGTTGGTATGGGATTATTTGATAAATTATTCAAGAAAAATAAACAAGAAGATTTAATAGAAATAAATACTGCAATAACAGAAGACACAGATGAAATAGCAGCAGTTATAGCAGCGGCAGTTGCAGCAATGGACGAAGAGGAAGAAACAGTGGCAGCAATAGCAGCAGCAATATCTGTAATACTTGGAAAAAGAACAAGTGAATTTATTGTAAGAAATATAAAAAGAACACCTGAAATGGACTCAATATGGGCACATGAAGGCAGAATGAAACTTATGCGGTAATACTGGCTGTCATCCTGAGCGTAAGCGAAGGATCTCATGAGATTCTTCGGGCTAAAGCCCTCAGAATGACACTGATGTGATGGTTGTTCACAGCAATGACATAATCGCAAAATTTATGAAAAATTAAACGAAATTTTCAGAGGAACTAAGACTATAAAGGAGAAGAAAATGAAGAAATTTAATGTAACAGTAAACGGAAAAACATATGCAGTAGAAGTTGAAGAAATTGGAGCAGGACAAGGAGGATTTACATATCAACCCGTACAACAAGCACCTGTTCAAGCACCGGTACAGCAAGCACCGGTACAATCAGCACCAACACCACAACCAGCAGCACCTGCTCCAAAACCTGCAGCACCGGTTGCAGGAGGAGAATTAATGTCAGCTCCAATGCCGGGAACAATATTGGATATACTTGTAACAGAAGGACAGACAGTTAAAAAAGGCGAGATAATATTAATACTTGAAGCTATGAAAATGGAAAATGAAATAGCTGCTGCCTCAGATGGAGTAGTGGGTAAAATTTATACTTCTAAGGGAGCAACTGTAAGTGCCGGAGACCCAATGCTTACCATAGCATAATATATTAAGTTTTCTTAACTCTTCTAAGAAAAAGAAGAGTTTTTTTTTGTAGAAATCTATGTTAAAATGAAAATCAAATAGGTAGGGGACACACCTTGTTAGAGGGTCACTCAGTGCAGACCAATCTATCGAGGAATGTCCCCGTATGCTCAGGTTGATAAAACTGAAGGGGTTAAGGAAGAAGGAAGCAAGGAAGGGGGACACACCTCTGTCATAGGGATAATCTTCGAGGTAAGAGGAATGTCCCCGTACTTTGGATAGTCTTCGAGGCAAGAGGAATGTCCTCGTTTAGAGGGGAAAAATATGATTAGTAATGAAGATTTAATAAGGCTCCAGCTTATAAACGGCTTAGGGAGAAAAACAATCAGCAAAATTTTAACCTATATGGAGTTAAAAAATATCAGTCTGAACAGTTTTCAAGAAGTTTTAGAGCTAATTAGCCACATGAAAATTAAGAGATTAAAAATTGATGAAGAAAAAATTGAAGATGAAGCATTAAAAATATTTGAAAGCTGCAAAAAAAGCAAAATTCAAATTATTGGCTTGTACGATAATAGATATCCATATAAGTTTAAATTAATTGAAGATAAACCTTTGATATTGTATGTGGATGGTGATTTGGAGATTTTGAACGAGGAAAACAATATAGCAATAGTAGGAACAAGGACACCATCTCAGGAAGGCTATGAAATTAGCTCAATAATGGCTGAAAAATTAACCGAAGAGAACTGTTGTATTGTAAGCGGTTTTGCATCAGGATGTGATGAAGCAGCTCATCATGGATGCCTTCAAGCAAAGGGAAAAACTATTGCAGTACTGCCTTCAGGTCATCTTAATGTATTAAAACATAGCAGAGCATTATATAACATGATTATACTTAACGGAGGCTGTATAATATCTGAGCTGCCTCCAAATGCTAAGGCAGAAAAATATTCTTTCTTAGACAGAAACAGACTTATAGCAGCAATTTCAGAAGGAATAATAGTAATAGAAGGTGGTCTAAAAGGTGGAACATCACATGCTGTAAAATTTGCAAAGGAATATAATAAGCCTGTTGCTTATACAACCAATGTTTGCAAAATAACCGGACAAACATTGATTTTTAATGATATTGATGTAATTGACAGCTTTGAAAAATTGGTAAAATTTAAGAATAAATCTTGTGAAAAAGTTCTTGACAAAGCTATTTCACAGTAGTATAATCAATTTTGCTGTTGACAAAAAAACAGCGTCCTGCGGATGTGGCGGAATTGGCAGACGCACTAGACTTAGGATCTAGCGCATTAGCGTGGGGGTTCGAGTCCCTTCATCCGCACCAACACAAGGCTCCGGTATTTTAACCGGAGCTTTTTTGTATTTGCAAAAAACCGCACAAAAAACGCACAAAGTTTTTAATGAATATTTCGACAATCTGTTTGGGGGACTTGCATTGCCCGTATATGCAGTTTACAATATATGCCAATCCACCTGTGTGGTCGTTATGATATGACGTTGAAAATAAAAGCACTGTAAAATGATAAAATGTATATATTTTGCATTTGATTTTTATTTTAAATGTGTTAAAATACTAAGAGGTATATTATGTAAAAACATCTAAAAAAAGGAGAAAATTTTATGAAAAGACGTTTTTTATATTTTTTGCTGGCACTGATTATGTGCTTAGCTTCATTCCATGTTACGGTGCTGGCTGATGAATTTATCGAAGAAGGCACAGTCGACTACGGATTTGTGTCAGAAATAGCAATCAATACGGGTGGAAAATGTGATATACAGATTGTTCTCTACTCAACACTAACAGGCGAGTTGCTCTCTCAGGCAGAGTTAGAATTGTTGCAGCCATACGCTGTCATCAGGATGATGGATGGAAGCGAATATAGACGTGATTATTTTTCTTCTGCTGAAATGACAATTAGTCTGACAGAGCCCGGCAACTATTTATTTAACGTGTGTAAATATGAAGATGGTTACGAGAGTATTGAGGCAATGATTGAAATTGTCGAAGATTTCTTTATTATCGATAGCAGTCCCGGATACGCGGTTGATTCTGCTGAAGAAATCATGAACCAATGCCTGGAAATGATTATTTCTATTTATGACATTGAATTTGAAAATATCTCAGCAGAAAAAGCTATGCAAATGAAAGCAATGGAAGTAAGGGGCTTCATCGATTCCAACGGTTTTTATAATGAAGAATTTTTAACTGAGTTAAGAGCAAAACTAAGTGCTGTTGAAAATGGCAAGTATTTGCCGCTTTTGACATTTATGGAGCAAAGTGAAACTGCACTCCAAGTTGAACCGGGTGATGCTGAGGTATCCGCTCTGCCGGTGTTTACCGATGTTCCTGAAGATGAATGGTACTCTATCTATGTTGCTATTGCATCGGACACCGGACTACTGAAGGGCAAGGGCGACGCAATCTTCGCACCTAATGACAACATGACCGTAGCAGAAGCTATTACTCTTGCTGCCAGAATGGATATCATTCTCCATGACACAGACCCCCAGGATTATTTTGAAACCGGCAGCCCTTGGTATCAGCCTTATGTGGATTATGCAAAGGAAAATGGACTTCCATGGCAGTATCCGGATTACAACGTTAAGATTACGCGGGAAGAGTTTGCCCATATTTTCAGTACCATCCATAATAATAACAAGGATATATTGGAGGCGGTATTTGGAATCATCGAAATTAATGCGGTAAGCGATGGATCTATACCTGACGTACTTATGAGCAGTGAGTATGCCGCCGATATTTATAGGCTTTATCGTTTAGGTATCCTTGGTGGCAGCGATGCCGCACGAAATTTCTTCCCCGACAGCAATATCAGACGCAGTGAAGTAGCAGCAATCATATGCCGACTGTTGGGATTTGAAATACAGGAGTTCACACTGTAATTTCAAGATTACAGGCTTTGAAAACCTCCTTTGTCTTGAAGGATATTTTTGTCGACTTTTTCTTTAAGCTGCAACTTTAAGTTCGTGAAAAAAACCAGAACCAGAAGATTTTCGGAAAAATTTGTCAAAATGTGTTGACAAACAAAAATTTCCATGTTACTATATTGGTAATTAAATAGGCAAAGTTTTCTAAAGAAAATGGCGCAAAGCTATAGGGTCTAACCCACAAAAGTGGTATGACAGCCAGTTGCTGTACTTCAACAGTACATTAAATTGATACTTTAGCTTTGCTGACCGGCAAAGCTTTTTTTATGACCTAACCCAATTTCTTCGACCGATAGGGAGAAAGAAATTGATGGTAGGTCAAACGCAAAGAATGCCAAATTTATGCGACAGGATGGAGCAAATAAATTTGCTGCATTCCCCTGCGAAAGACCTAACCCAATTTATTCGACCGAAGAGGTGAAGGAGGACAAGTTATGAAACTAATGAAAAAAGCAACATTAATTATAATGATAATGCTATTTATTGCTTCATTTGCATTGTGTTATGGAGCTGATAATATATATAAGGCAACTAAATCAGAAATAGATGCTTCTAAATCCGAAGATGGATATATTAAAATAAAAT
>CAZCTI010000135.1:0-4530 GCA_964501385.1 uncultured Clostridia bacterium | reverse complement strand
GGGGACATTCCTTACGCTACATAGGCTATTCCTATGCTAAAGGTGTGTCCCCACTCCTATTATTGTATTTTTTCCAATTTCATTCCTGTATCGATTCCGTTTAAATTTTGAATTTCCATATTATCTTCTTGTGATACAGCTATAAAATCTGCTAATGTTTCTTTTCTGATAAAGTCTTCATGTACCTTTACAGCATTATCGATTTCCGGTGAACTTGAGTAGAATATTTGAATTCTGTCCATCATTTCATATCCGTTATTTTTTCTCATTTGCTGAACTTTAGATATAAATTCACGAGCATATCCTTCATTTAACAATTCTTCCGTCAAATTAGTATCAATTATTGTAAATAAATTGAATCCTGTTGAAACATCATAACCTTCTTTAGCTGAAATACGAATATCTAATAGCTCGTCATCAAGCTCAACAATTTGACCATTTACATTTAATTCATATTTTTCGCCGGATTGTACTTTTGTTATTATCTCTAAAGCGTCTGATGCTGCAAGAACATTAGCAAAAGCTTTTACATTATTTCCAAGCATAGGTCCTGCCACCTTAAAGTTAGGCTTTAAGGAGAAATCCATAAATTCATTTAAGTCATGCTCAAACACAACTTCCTTTACATTTAATTCTTCCTTGATTAAAGGAACCAAATCATCTATTAATTTTTGATATTTACCGTCAATATGAATTCTTTGAATTGGCTGTCTAACCTTAATTTTTGCATTTTCTCTTGAAGCTCTTCCAAGCTTCACAAGATCCTTCACAAGATCCATTCTCTTTTCTACATTTTCATCTATTAATTCTTCATTAACTTCAGGATAATAGCTTAAATGAACAGATTCTTCTCCTGTTAAGTTTCTGTAGATTTCTTCTGATAAATATGGAGCAAATGGAGCTGTCAACTGAGCAACACCTACCAATATTTCATATGTTGTATTATAAACAGCTTTTTTGTCTTCAGTAAGCTCTGTTGCCCAGAATCTTCTTCTTGAACGTCTAATGTACCAGTTTGATAAGTCTTCATTAACGAAATTTTGTATTGCTCTTACAGATTTGTTATGGTCATAAACATTCATACTTTCTCTTACATATTTTACTAAATTGTTAAATTTTGAAATAATCCATCTATCTAATTCAGGTCTGTCTTTATATTCAACGAAGAATTCGCTTGGATCGATTGAATCTGTGTTTGCATACAATGCAAAGAATGTATAAACATTTTTGATTGTTCCAAAATATTTGCTTAATACTTCTTTTAACCCATCTTCATCAAAACGAGTAGGTGACCATGCAGGTGATACATAAAGCAAATACCATCTCAATGCATCTGCACCATATTTATCAAACATTTCGAATGGGTTAACAGTGTTACCTCTTGATTTAGACATTTTCTTGCCATATTTGTCAAGTATCAAGTCATTAACCAATACTCTCTTGTATGGGGATCTTTTCATAACATATGTTGAAATAGCTATTAATGAATAGAACCATCCTCTTGTTTGGTCAATTCCTTCACAAATAAAATCTGCAGGGAATAATTCATCGAATCTTTCCTTATTTTCAAATGGATAGTGCCATTGTGCATAAGGCATTGCACCTGAGTCAAACCAACAGTCAATAACATCCTTAACTCTTGTCATATGCTTACCGCATTCAGGACAAACAATGTGTACATCATCAACATATGGCCTGTGTAGCTCAATAGATTCATCTATATCTTCAACTGCTTTTTCAACTAGTTCTTTTCTTGAGCCTATACTTTCCACATGACCGCATTCACATCTCCATAGAGGTAATGGAGTGCCCCAATAACGGCTTCTTGAAATAGCCCAGTCGTTTAAATTTTCTAACCAGTTTCCAAAACGCTTTTCACCTACAAATTCTGGGTACCACTCAACAGAGTTGTTGTTTGCAATCAATAAATCCTTTAATTTTGTCATTTCAATATACCAGCTTGGTCTTGCATAGTACAACAATGGTGTATGGCATCTCCAGCAATGAGGATAGTTGTGAAGAACAGGTTCTTTTTTATATAACTTATTATTATCCTTCAACCATCTTAGTATTGGCTGGTCTGCATCCATTACAAACATTTCTGACCAAGGTGTTCCTCTGAATCTTCCCGTATCATCAACAGGATTTAAAACCGGCAGACCATATCTTACTCCAGTGTTGTAGTCATCTTCACCAAATGCAGGAGCAGTGTGTACAATACCGGTACCATCTTCAATTGTTACATAGTCAGCACATGTCACATAAAATGCTTTTTTATTTGCAGGTACTTCAACGAAAGGCATAAGCTGTTCGTATTCAGTAAACTCTAAATCCTTGCCCTTCATTTCTTCCAAAACTTCATATTCATCGTTTATTACTTTACCTGCCAAAGCTTTTGCAAGAATATATGTTTCGCCTTTTACATCTTCTTTATCTTTTGTTCTTAACTTTATATAGTCAACCTCCGGATGCACAGTCAATGTAACATTAGATATTAAAGTCCATGGTGTTGTTGTCCAAGCTATAAAGTATGCTTCTTCATCCTTTTTCTTAAACTTTGCATATGCAGTTACTGTTTTTATTTCTTCATAACCTTGAGCTACTTCGTGGGATGCAAGACCTGTTCCGCATCTTGGACAGTATGGAAGAATTTTATGTCCTTCATACATCATTCCATCCTTAAACATATTGTCAAGTATCCACCACTCTGTTTCAATATAATCATTTTCCAATGTTATATAAGGATCATCCAAGTCTATTAAATATGCCATTCTTTCAGTCATTTCACGCCACTGGGCTTCATAGGTAAATACTGAGTGGCGGCATTTTTCGTTAAATTTATCAATTCCATACTGCTCAATGTCAGTTTTATCTTTTAAACCTAATTGTTTTTCTACTTCTATTTCAACCGGCAAACCGTGTGTGTCCCAGCCTGCTTTTCTGTTAACTTTATATCCTTCCATGGTTTTAAATCTGCACACAGAATCTTTCAATGTTCTTGCTATTACATGATGAATACCAGGTCTTCCGTTAGCTGTCGGCGGTCCTTCATAAAAAATATACGGTTTTTTATCTTGTCTTGATTCAACGCTTTGTTTCAGCAGGTTTATTTCATTCCAATACATGGATATTTCTTGCTCGTTTTGTTTATAATCAGCTTTTGAAATATCTTTAAATTTTTTCATTTTTTCCTCCTAAAATAAATATTCGTGTTATGGCAGGCTCTATCACCAATTTATTCGCTCCCGCCGTACCTATGGCGGTTGCGTAAATTGGGATTGCACTGCCCCTGACCTTCCGCTGTTATCTGTGCTATCGCTTGAAATACAGGGATATGTCGTGAAACAACTAAGTCCCATGTCAAACGACATGGGACGAAATTCGCGGTACCACCCAAATTACATATAAATACACTAAATATATGTCACTCAAAAATTTAACGCATTTATACGTAATTTCTTACTAAAAAATTTCAGAAATTAAACTCCTGGATGATCTTCGTTGCATTCAGACTTATAATCTCTCACCAACGATTATATCTCTTTGAATCTTACTGCAATTACTGTTCCAATCACTGTCTTTAATTTTATTTTTATTCTGTATCATGATATATGAAATTACAAGCAAAGTCAAGGAATAAATTGAAATATTTATGAAACAATAAGCGTAATGGGAATGGTGACACACTATAAAAATATAGTGTGTCTTTGAGAGATAGTTTTTGAAGGAATGTCCCCAATTATATTAGTATTGACAAAAGGTGGAGGAAATATATATGGAATATCCAAGGCATTCATATTGGCATAAGGCCGAAAGTATAAAAAATAAAACAATCGAAAATATTGATTTAGATAATCACGAATTTGATATTCTAATAATAGGTGCAGGTATTACAGGACTTACTACCGCATATTTGTTGAAGGACTGTGGTTTTAAAATAGGAATTATTGAAGCATCAAAGACAGGTTATGGCGTAACAGGTTATACTACTGCAAAAATTACTGTTCAGCACGACTTGTTTTATGACCATTTGATAAACAACTTTAGTTTAGAAGAAGCAAAACAATATCTTAAAGCAAATGAAGAAGGAATTAAACTAATTAAAAAAATCATTGAAGAAAACAAAATCCAATGTGATTACAAAGAACAAACTGCATATGTTTACGCATCTAATGTTAATGAAGTTGATGATTTAAAAAGAGAGTTAAAGGCTTATGAAAAATTAGGCATAGATGGATTTTATACGGAAACCGTTCCTCTTCCCAACAAAGCATATGGAGCAATAGGCATAAGAAACCAAGGTCAGTTCAACCCTTTAAAATATCTATACAGTCTTTATAATATTTTGATTGATAGCAATGTTAAAATATATGAAAATGTAAGAGCAACAAATATTAGCCCTCATGATGAGCATATAGATGTGGATACGGAAAATGGAACTATCCATGCACAGAAAGTTATAGCTGCATCACACTATCCCTTTGACAACAGCTTTGGTCTTTATTTTTTGAGGCTTTACCAGGATAAATC
>CAZCTI010000134.1:2744-4532 GCA_964501385.1 uncultured Clostridia bacterium | reverse complement strand
TTACATGCATTTATGTATGAAAAATTCGGAATTGTCTTAATATGTGTTGAGTTAGTTATATATCAAACATTTTACAATATAACTTTTTTGTTTAAATTCCAACTATTTTCAGTATATATAAACAATAAATAAAAATAAAATTAATTTGAAATAAACATATTGACAATTTTTTAATTTACAATATAATAGAATATATCGACCGAATATTCTATTAAAATATTTTGGATTATACAGGAGGACAAAATGTTAAAATTTAATAAGAGAATATTAGCAATGTTATTAGCTGTTTTAATGATAATCTCAGCTACAGCATGCTCAAAGCAAACACCCACAGGAACACCGGTAACACCTGAAGAAAAAGGAATTTTCACACCTGGTACATATACCGGAGAAGCAAATGGACTTAATGGTCCTATTAAAGTTGAAGTAAAAGTAGATGCAAATAAAATTTTAGAAGTAAAAGTTTTAGAGCATAAGGAGTCACCCGGAATTTCTGATAATGCTATTATAAATATTCCCGAAAGTATAGTTAAATATCAAAGCCTTAATGTAGACACTGTATCTGGTGCAACATATTCAAGCAATGGTATACTTGAAGCAGTAAAAAATGCTTTGGCAGGCTCAGGTGCAAATATTGATGAATTAATGAAAGAAGTAGATACTTCATCTGAACCAGGTGAAACTATAAACAAATCAGCTGACGTTGTAGTTATCGGCGGCGGTGGTGCAGGACTTGCAGCGGCAGTATCTGCATTGCAAAATGATGCAACAGTAATTGTTTTAGAAAAGATGCCAAGTGTTGGCGGTTCAACAATTATGGCCGGAGGACAATATAATGCAGTTGATGATGTTCGTCAGCAAGCATATGAAATGCGTCCTGAGTTAATTACTGAATTAGAATCATATACAAGACAAGAGCCTGCTAATGACACTCATAAAAGAATAATGGAAGAATTAGCTGCACAAATTGAAGAATATAAATCTAATGGAAACACATATGTGTTCGATTCACCTCAGCTTCATGCTCTACAGGCATTCAGAGGAGGGGATCAGGTAGGTAATCTTGAATTAATAGAAACACTTACTAAAGGTGCCGAAGAATCTATCGGTTGGTTAGAAAGCTTAGGAGTTGATTTTCGCGATGAAGTTGCGACTGTAACCGGTGCCCTTTGGCAAAGAACTCACCAATTTGTAAAACCATTGGTTACAGGACCAATCGACGCATACATGGAATATATCAACACAAAAGGCAGTAATGCAGAAATTATGTTAAATACTGCTGCAACTGAACTAATAGTAGAAAATGATAAAGTTGTAGGAGTAAGAGCAAAACAAGGAAACAATGAAGTTATTGTTAAAGCTAATAATGGTGTTGTTATTGCTACCGGAGGTTTTGCTCGCAACAGTGAAATGGTAAAAAAATATGACACTCATTGGGGTGGTCTTGAAAAACTTGGTTCAACTAACAGTGTAAGTGCTACAGGAGATGGAATAATAATAGCAGAAGCAGTTGGTGCAAATCTTGTTGGTATGGAATTCATTCAGCTTTTACCTGTTGGTGACCCTGTAACAGGCGGTATGCAAGGAAATATAAGCATCAATGCAGCAAACCAACTGTTTGTTAATAATGATGCTAACAGATTTGTGGCAGAAGATGCAAGACGTGACGTATTAACACGTGGGTTATTGGAACAACCTGATCAGATAATGTGGATATTACACGATGCCCATGAATATTACAATGAAGAAGTTAAAAATGACTTTAATGAGGCAATTGGACAATTAGTT
>CAZCTI010000134.1:0-2644 GCA_964501385.1 uncultured Clostridia bacterium | reverse complement strand
TTGGCGGTGAAAATATGAATATAAACGAAAATATATCTAAGAAAAAAATAATTGTTGATGTAATAGTAAAACTTATGGACGAAGAAGGTATGAAAAATGTAACAATTAAGGATATTTGCGATAAAGCAAATATTTCAGTAGGAGCATTTTACCATTATTTTAGTTCAAAAGAGTCTGTTGTAGATGATATGTATCAAGTTATGGATGAATACTTTTTATATAATATGGATTCCATTTCCGGTCATTTTACTACATATGAAGATATAATTGATTTTACATCACATTTTGGATTTTTTATCGAACAATGGGGATATTATGCTAACCTCTTAATAATCCGAACTTCTATAGCAGATGCAGATAAAAATTTAAGAAGCAATAGAAAAATCTATAATGTGTTGAGAGATATAATATTGATTGGAGTCGAAGATAAGAACTTCGTACTTCCTATTGAAATAGATGATCTTGTCTCAACTATATTTGTAACTATCCGTGCCTATCTTTTAGAGTGGATAAAAAAAGGAAACGATTATCCGGTAAGAGATAAAATGATAAGACATATGGAATGGTTGATGAGGTCGTTAGGATAGTTAATTATAATCCTAACATTCCTCTTCTATACTGTCCAAAGAAATTTGCTCTAATCTTCCTTCTTTTTGTTTTAAAGGTATGGTTCCATTTCTAAATTCATATAACGGACACGATTTGACTAAGCATCCTCGAATTTCCCAATATTGATTATTGCTGCATTCAAAACATTTTCTTCGTATTGCTTGCAGTGGTGTTGTAATTTCTTTCATTTTGTCATCCTTGATAATTTAATATAATTAAAAATTTAAACCTTTAAATGATTTGCACATAAATATTAACCTGTTTTCTATGCCTTATTGTAACATAGTTTTTTACTTATGGTATAAAAAAGTCATTTATAATTTTGAAACATATATTTCCTCTAAAATCCTTTAGACCCTCGTGTCTTTTTCCTCATATCATACCCCAACATATAATACTGGTTGTTATTGAAACTAAACTGCTTTATTACCTCAAGTCCAAGCTTGTCTACATGTGCTTTATATGACCTGCCGTTTATTTGATTTATAAATGTTATTAAAATTGGATATCTGTCTTTCATTTGAAGCCTTGAAAATTCGAAAAGATTTGGCAACACTTCTGTGCCTCTGTATTCTTTGTCAATGCAAATGGGTCCATATTGATATGAGTTTTCTGTAGAAAGTACTTGATTAAGATAATTAGTATTAGGTAAGTCATTTATCATGTGTTGGAAAAGAGGCCATGCTGACCAATATTGCCATGATGCTGCCATGGCGTAAGCTACAACTTTATCGCCATCACAAGCTATGGCAAGTCCATTTTCTTTTTCTATGAGTTCTCTGAATTGGTCATCTGTAAATAGTGTTGTAACAAATCCATCCGGCTTGTCTTCGTCAGATATTGTTGATATGTGATATTTCTTTTGAAGCTGTGAAACTCCGCTGATATCTTTAATAGTTGCGTTTTTGTATTCCATAATTTTCTACCTCTTCATTATATATTTATAAATTAAACAATAAATCGTTTCAAATTTATTATACCACCCTCTGGTTAAATTTGGAACGATTTATATTAAAATTTGATAAATAATGAATGTTAATTTAAAACCATCATTATACTTTATTCGATTGGTGGCACCTATAATGAAAGAAAAAGGTAAGGGCGTAGTAATTTACATAGTTAGTTTACCTTCTACAACAATTCAACTCCGTTTATCACAAGCTTAAATTTCAAATCCAAATAATTTGCTGCTCTGCGGCATAAAAGCATTCTGCCTAAGAATATTTCAAAGTAGTCCATCACTGCACTAAATTGAGTATCTATTTTTAATTCAAGAACTATTTCTTTTTTATCTTCAAATAAAGTTACTGTTGATTTTTCAACAGAGTAATTTACCCTGTCATGTATATCAAATGTTGTAATGTCTCTGTTTCTTACCCTTGTTCGTCGCACATCAGTTTTATCTGCTAAAATAAGGGCTGCTGCAACCGCGTTTACAGGAACTGCCGTTGATTCATCGTGGTTTCCGATTGCAGATATGATTGTTGCAACTTCTTCAACATCCATGCCCATTTTGTCTAAAATTCTAAAAGTCATCATGGCACTGCTTTGGGCATGGTCAACTCTGTTTACCACATTGCCTATGTCGTGCATATGTGCTGCAATGGCTGCAAGCTCTGCGGTTCTTTCGTCATAGCCAAGTTTTAAGAGTAATTCCTTTGCATAATTTGCAACCTTACCAACATGAGCGAAGGAATGCTCTGTGTAGCCTAATGCTCCTAATGCTTCATCTGCTTTTCTTATGTATGTTTGTATTTCTTTGCTGTTTTTTATATCCTTATATGTTATCATTTTATCCTCTTCTTATATATCTATATTACATTAGATTGTTCACTGATTAGAATAACACTTACGTTTATTCATAGCTATTACACGTTATTTATATTATATAGCGTAAATGGGTAAGAATGTGGCAATGATGTAAATTCTGTGTAAATTTTTGACTTAGGATGCTTGAATCCATATTTATACGACCAAAGGGCTATATATGTAAATTCCTTTTTCTTCATAAATATTTTATTGTATTTGTTGTCCC
>CAZCTI010000133.1:0-4582 GCA_964501385.1 uncultured Clostridia bacterium | reverse complement strand
TTCATGGACTGACCCCAACGACTTACTTGCCATGAAGGTGTGTCCCCTATCCTATTATACCCTATAAAAAAAGAATTATAACAAACTGCTACTATCCATTAAGTATAGATTTTTTAAGCATTCTGTTTACTACTATAAATTCTATTACAAATGACTGTTTTTCTGAAATACATTCAGGATAAAAAAATATATTTTTAATATAAAATAAATTTAACACTTTTTTGAAATATTTAATATATTTCCTTCGATTTTCATATAAATGTCTGACTTCAGACTTTTTATACCTTGTTATGATTTTTTCTGTAATTAAATAATTAAACGTCTTTTCATATACATATTTTTTCTTTATAATGATTACATAAATATTAACATGCAAAAAAGAGTAAGAAAAATTAATCTTAACTCTGCATTTAATATTAAGGTATATGAATATAAGTCCCCCGACTATAATTAATAATATTCCCATAATTTAAAAAACGAAAAGGTGACAAAAGGTCCTATGTCACCTTGCTTTTTTATCCTCCTCATTGTCTAAGTCCTTACGATTGATTTCACCGGATAAACAGGGAAGTTCATCGATGGAGCTTAGTCCAAAATGTCTTAAGAATTCATCAGTTGTTGAATAAATAGTAGGTCTGCCCGGTTTGTCAAGTCTTCCTACTTCTTTGATTAAACACTTATCCAAAAGCCCTTTTACAACCTGTGAGCATTTAACTCCCCTTATCTGCTCAATTTCCACCTTTGTAACAGGCTGCTTATAAGCGATTATGGACAATGTTTCCATTGCTGCAGTAGACAAACTTTTATTTACGGTGCTTTGCAAAAGATTTTGAATATACTCGTAATTTTCTCTCTTTGTAGTCAATTGGTATGATGAGCCAAATTTTTGTATAATTAGACCCTTATCTTCATTTTGATTATAATCATCTATCATTTCATTTAAAACAGATGTAATGCTGTGGGATGGTAAATTTAAAATTTTTGATATTTCATTTATGTTTAAAGGCTCACCCCATGCAAACATCAAGCTTTCCAAAATACTTTTAATATTCATCTTCTCTCCTATGAACTAACTATAATATCGCCGTACATGTTGTCCTGGTATATTTTCATTCCTTGTTTGTTTGAAAGTTCCAATACAGCTAAAAATAAGGTTATAACATATTCCCTTGATATACTTCCTTTTTCCTTAAAGGTATTGAATAATGAAACTCTACCAAATATTTTTACTTTTTTTATTATATCATCCATGCAGTCCTTAACACGATAATTTTCTCTGTATACTTTAAATTTTTCTTCCTGTTCAATTTTAAAATTCTGCTTTTTTATTAATGATAAGTATACATTGTATAGTTCATAAACATTTATTTCATTTAAAGAAAGCTGTTCTGCTTTAACATCACTTGTTATAGCCATTTCTTCTCTCGGCTTGGAAATATAAAAACTACTTTCATCCTCATACTTTTTCAGTTCTTCCGATATATCCTTAAACAGTTTGTATTCTAATAATTTAGTAACCAATTCCTGCCGTGGATCTTCCAATACTTCCTTCTGTGGTAAAAGCATCTGGGATTTTATTTCTATAAGGGTTGCTGCCATAAATATAAATTCACTTGCAACATTCATATTAAATTGCATCATTTGTTTTAGGTAGTCTATGTATTGGTCAGTTATTTCAGCTATTGGTATGTCATAAATATCTATTTCTTTTTTTTCAATAAGATGAAACAACAGATCAAAAGGTCCCTGAAACACGTTTATATTTACGGAATAATCCATTTGCGGCCTCGCTTATCTTATAATAGTTTTTAAAAAGTTTTTAATATAAAATTCACCTAAACTTTCCTTTTCCAAATCATTTTCAGGATACAGTTCAAATTCACCTAAAACTTGACCATCCTTGTGAAGTTTGGCAATTCCCACAACAGTATCCTTGCTTAAAGGAGCTTTTAGATTTTCATCTATTACATATTCTAAATTAAAATCTTCAACCTTGCAATTACTTTCTGTAAAATAACGGATATTTTCCTTCGAAACTATGTTAATTGTATCTTGTTTCCCGCAATAAACAGGGATTGTTGTAATTACATCACCTTTTTTATGGAAAACAAGATTTTTATAATTTGCGAATCCTTCATTAAGTAATTTTGAAATTTCATTGAAACGAATTTTAGTATTATCACAACCAAGTACAACAGCAATTAATGTTGTGTCATTTCTTTTTGCAGCTGCAGACAAGCAATATTTTGCTTCTGTTGTGTATCCTGTTTTGCCTCCGATAAGACCGTCATAATTGTTAATTAATCTGTTTGTATTTACTAATACTTGTTCTGAGTCTTTTTCTTTTCCAACATATACAGAATCCATCCATGTCAGCAAATATGTATTTACATAGTTATGCTTAAACAATTCTTGTGTCATTTTAGAAATATCTTTTGCTGTTGTAAGATGGTTCGGGTCAGGAAGTCCTGTAACATTTGTAAATATTGTATCATTCATCCCCAATTCCTTAGCCCTGTCGTTCATTGCTTTCACACAACCCTCAACCGAGCCGTACATAAATTCTGCCATGGCTACGGATGCATCATTTGCAGAGCGCATGGATATAGCCTTAAGCATATTTTCTACAGTTTGTGTTTCATATGCTTCAAGATATATTTGACTTCCTCCCATGCCGGCTGCATTTTCCGATATTGTCATTTCCTGGTCTAATGTAATCTGACCATCTTCCATTCTTTCTGATATCAAAACTAAAAGCATTATTTTTGTGATACTTGCAGGCTGCATTTTGTCATTTGCATTTTTTTCGAACAAAACACTGCCATCATCAGCATTAATTAAAATTGCTGAGCGAGATTGCATTTCTTCGGGTGCTATTCCATATGCAGGAACAACCATCATATTCAATAAAATGGTAAACAAAAAAAATATGGTTATAATTTTCTTCATAAATGTACCTCCTTTTTATGTAGAATAACCATATTTTGTTGATTCATACATTATTAACTTACGTTTTGTAATCCTGAATATAACGAATATATTCCGCTTTGTAATACTGAGCGATAGCGAAGGATCTCATAGTACAGTGACATTCCTCTTGCCTCAAAGACTATTCAAAGTATGTGGAAGTTGCTTCTTAGCTTATTCATAGCAATTACAATTACATTTATTCTAAGCAAATACTTTGTCGAAAATCTTGTAATTTAGTCTATTTCCCGGTTTTTATAATTTGATTTTTTACACTTATTCCCTCTATATCATTATTAATATTAAAAATATCTAATATAGTTTTACCAATGGAAGCAAATGTATCAATAATTCCAAGATTGTTGTTTTCCTTAATATTCTTACCGTAGAAAATAAGCGGTATATATTCCCTTGAATGATCAGTGCTTTCTGTTGTAGGATCACACCCATGGTCTGCTGTTATGATTAAAACATCTGTTTCCTTTAAATTATCCAATATTTCAGGAAGATTTTTGTCAAAATACATTAAAGCATCCGCATATCCTTGGACGTTGTTTCTATGTCCATAAATCATGTCAAAATCAACCAAATTAGTAAATATCAAACCTTCAGAGTCTTCCTTTATGGCAGCTATTGTTGCCAAGATACCTTCTTCATTGTTTTTTGTATGATTTGATTTAGTAATACCCTTATTTACAAATATATCTTCTATTTTTCCAATGGCATAAACTTCCCTGCCGCTTTTTTTAACATAATCAAGCAAAGTATCCTTATATGGTTCCAAAGAGAAATCTTTTCTGTTCCCTGTTCTTACAAAATTTCCTTCATCTCCTGTAAAAGGTCTCGCAATAACTCTACCTACTCCATGTTGTCCCTGAAGCATATCTCTTGCTATTTGACAAATACTATATAATTCCTCCAAGGGAACAACTTCTTCATGTGCCGCTACTTGAAATACGCTGTCGGCAGATGTGTAAACTATTAAGCTTCCTGTTTCCACATGCTCCTTGCCTAATTCTTTGATTATTTCAGTGCCTGATGCAGCATAGTTTCCTATAACCTTTCTTCCGGTCTTTTTTTCAAATTCTTGAATAAGACTATCCGGAAACCCGTTTGGATATGTGGGAAACGGTTTGTCAAGTATAAGTCCACTAATTTCCCAATGACCGGTTGTTGTATCCTTACCTTTTGATTTTTCGTTACATTTTGCAACTGAACCTTTAAATGTATCAGAAGATTTTAAATCTTCAAATCCATCAATATTTAAAAGTCCTAATTTTTCTAAATTAGGCAATGAAAAATTATGTGCTTTTTTGTATATATTTTTTAAAGTGTTGCTGCCTTCATCTCCATATTCAAAAGCATCCGGAAGTTCGCCTGCTCCGACACTGTCTAATACTATCAGTATTGCTCGTTTTATCATATGTATCTCCTTTTTTAGAGTTGTTTATTTTTGTTACTACTATTATACCTAATTTAAGTAGTCTCAATCACCAATCTTTGGGGACATTCCTCTTACCCCAAAGGCTATCCCTATAAGTAGAGATGTGTCCCCATATATTTGGGGACATTCCTCTTTTCCCCAAAGACTTGCTCATAGTAGAGGTGTGTCCCC
>CAZCTI010000132.1:0-4601 GCA_964501385.1 uncultured Clostridia bacterium | reverse complement strand
AACCAGTTAGTGAGAAAAGGAAGAGAACAGGTAACTTACAAATCCAATTCTCCAGCATTAAATGTAAGCTATAATACTCTTAGAAAGAAAATGAATGAGTCAAATTCACCTCAAAAAAGAGGAGTATGCACATCAGTTAAAACAGTAACACCAAAGAAACCTAACTCAGCTCTTAGAAAAATTGCCAGAGTAAAATTAACAACAGGTATGGAAGTTACAGCATACATCCCGGGAGTTGGACACAACTTGCAGGAACACAGTGTTGTTCTTATAAGAGGAGGAAGAGTTAAAGACTTACCAGGGGTTAGATACCATATAGTAAGAGGTACCCTTGATACAGCTGGTGTAGCAAAAAGAAAACAATCAAGATCCAAGTATGGAGCAAAAAGGGAAAAGAAGAAATAATTAGATGAATATTCGGCACACGCCATAATATATATTATGCTTGATGTGCACGACGGCATTTAGTTTTGTCGAGTACCTGTGAATTAAATTTAATATTAAGGAGGGAAGCAAAGTGCCAAGAAAAGGTCACATACCTAAGAGACAAGTAATGGAAGATCCTATCTATAAAGATAAGGTTGTTTCTAAATTAATCAACCAACTTATGTATGATGGTAAAAAGGGAGTTGCTCAAACAATCGTATATGATGCATTTGACATCATAAAAGAAAAAACAGGTGAAGACCCTGTAGAAGTTTTCACTAAAGCAATGAACAACATCATGCCAGTTTTGGAAGTAAAAGCAAGAAGAGTCGGTGGTGCTACTTATCAGGTTCCAATTGAAGTAAGACCTGAAAGAAGACAGACTTTAGGCTTAAGATGGCTTGTAACTTATTCTCGTAAAAGAGGAGAAAAGACAATGCGTGAAAGGCTTGCAAAAGAATTAATGGATGCAGCCAACAACGTTGGAGCCAGTGTTAAGAAAAGAGAAGATACACATAAAATGGCAGAAGCTAACAAAGCATTTGCACATTTTAGATGGTAATAGACAGAAAACAAAAAGCAGCGTGAAGGAGGGAAAAAATGAGAGAATATTCTTTAGAGAACACCAGGAATATTGGAATAATGGCGCATATTGATGCAGGAAAAACTACATGCACCGAAAGAATCCTGTTCTATACCGGTAAAATTCATAAGGTAGGAGAGACTCATGAAGGTGCAGCACAAATGGACTGGATGGAGCAAGAGCAGGAAAGAGGAATTACAATAACTTCAGCTGCTACTACTTGTCATTGGAAAGATGTAAGAATAAATATAATTGATACACCAGGTCACGTAGACTTTACAGTTGAAGTTGAGAGATCTTTAAGAGTACTTGATGGTGCAGTTACAGTATTTGATGCTAAAATGGGGGTTGAACCTCAATCAGAAACTGTTTGGAGACAGGCAGATAAATATCATGTACCAAGAATTTGTTTCATTAACAAGATGGATAAATTAGGTGCTAACTTCTTTTATTCATTAGGAACAATTGTTGACAGATTAAAAGCTAATGCTGTAGCAATTCAGTTGCCTATTGGTACTGAAGAAAACTTTAGAGCTATCATAGATTTGGTAGAGATGAAAACTATTAACTATGGTAATGATGAAGGAACAGCGATTACTATCACTGACATACCGAAAGAATATATAGATCAAGCAAATGAGTACAGAGAAAAATTAGTTGAAGCAGTAGCCGATACTGATGAAATATTAACTGAAAAATACTTAAACGGTGAAGAAATCACAGTTGAAGAGTTAAAAAAGGCAATTAGAATAGCAACAACTAATGTTAAAATAATTCCTGTACTTTGCGGTACTTCATATAAACATAAAGGTGTTAGATTGGTATTGGATGCAGTCGTTGACTACTTGCCAAGTCCAAGTGACGTACCTCAAATGAAGGGCTTTGATCCGGATACTAAGGAAGAAATTCCTGTAGGAATAAAGGATGAAGATCCTTTAGCAGCATTAGCGTTCAAGATTGCGACTGACCCCTTTGTTGGAAAACTGACTTTCTTTAGAATTTATGGTGGAACATTAGAATCAGGAAGTTATGTTCTTAATTCTACTAAAAATAAGAAAGAAAGAGTTGGTCGTATTCTTCAAATGCATGCAAATAAAAGAGAAGAAATTAAGACATCTTATTCGGGAGATATAGAAGCAGCAGTTGGTTTAAAATTTACAACAACAGGTGACACATTGTGTGATCCAGATCATCCAATCGTGTTAGAATCTATGGAATTCCCGGAACCAGTTATAGAAGTAGCAATTGAGCCTAAGACTAAAGCAGGACAGGATAAAATGGGTGTAGGACTTCAAAAGTTAGCTGAAGAAGACCCGACATTCAAAACATATACAAATCCTGATACAGGTCAGACAATTATTGCAGGAATGGGCGAACTACATTTGGAAATAATAGTCGACAGACTGTTAAGAGAATTCAAAGTCGAAGCCAATGTTGGTAAGCCACAAGTTTCTTACAAAGAAACAGTTACAGGTAATGCAGATGTTGATGTTAAGTATGCAAGACAATCAGGCGGTAAAGGTCAATATGGTCATGTTAAAATTACCATGGAACCTCAAGAGCCGGGTCAGGGCATTACTTTCGTCAATGCTATCACAGGCGGAGTTATTCCGAAAGAATATATACCAGCAGTTGAAGCCGGAGTTAGGGGCGCAGCAGAAAATGGTATTTTAGCCGGCTATCCGGTAATAGATTTTAAAGTTACATTGTATGATGGTTCCTATCATGAAGTGGACTCAAGCGAAATGGCATTTAAAATTGCAGGCTCCATGGCATTTAAACAAGCAATGGGAAAAGCAACGCCGGTGCTCTTAGAGCCATATATGAAAGTTGAAATAACAACTCCGGAAGAATATTTAGGAGACGTTATGGGAGACGTAAACTCAAGACGAGGAAGAATAGAAGGATTCTCTGATAGAAACGGAATAAAGTTAGTCGATGCATATGTTCCATTATCAGAAATGTTTGGTTATGCAACAGTACTTCGTTCAATGACTCAAGGAAGAGCTTCTTATGCAATGGAATTCCATCACTACGAAAAAGTACCTAACAACGTAGCTGAAAAAATTATAAAATAAAACCTATAGGGAGGAAATGAAATGGCAAAGCAAAAATTTGAAAGAAATAAACCCCATGTTAATATAGGAACAATCGGTCACGTTGACCACGGCAAAACTACATTAACAGCAGCTATCACACTTACATTAAACAAAAGATTTGGTACAGGAGCAGCTATAAGCTATGACAATATAGATAAAGCTCCTGAGGAAAGAGAAAGAGGAATTACTATTTCAACTTCTCACGTTGAATATGAAACTTCACAAAGACACTATGCTCACGTTGACTGCCCAGGCCATGCTGACTATGTAAAGAACATGATCACAGGTGCTGCACAGATGGACGGCGGAATCATAGTTGTATCAGCAGCTGATGGTCCAATGCCTCAGACAAGAGAGCACATCCTTCTTTCAAGACAGGTTGGCGTTCCTAAGTTAGTAGTATTTTTAAACAAAGAAGACCAAGTTGATGATGCAGAATTAATCGAATTAGTTGAAATGGAAGTTAGAGAACTTTTATCAGAATATGAATTCGATGGAGACAACACTCCTGTAGTTGTAGGCTCAGCATTAAAAGCTCTTGAAGATCCAGACGGACCTTGGGGAGATAAAATTGTTAAATTAATGGAAGCAGTAGACGAATGGATACCAACACCTGAAAGAGCAGTTGACAAACCATTCTTAATGCCTGTAGAAGATGTATTCTCAATCACAGGAAGAGGAACAGTTGCAACAGGAAGAGTTGAAAGAGGAGTATTGAAAGTTCAGGATAAAATCCAAATAGTTGGATTAAATGACAAACCGACAGAAACAGTATGTACAGGAGTTGAAATGTTCAAGAAATTGCTTGATCAGGCTCAAGCCGGTGACAATATCGGAGCTCTTTTAAGAGGAGTTCAGAGAACTGATATCCAAAGAGGTCAAGTTCTTGCAAAACCTGGTACAATTACACCACATACAGAATTCAACGCTGAAGTATACGTATTAACTAAAGAAGAAGGTGGAAGACACACTCCATTCTTTAACGGATACAGACCACAGTTTTATTTCAGAACAACAGACATCACAGGACAAATCGACCTTGAAGCAGGCGTAGAAATGTGCATGCCTGGCGATAACTCAAGATTTATAGTTAAATTAATCCACCCAATCGCTATCGAAGAAGGATTAAGATTCGCTATCAGAGAAGGCGGAAGAACAGTAGGTTCAGGAGTTGTTACTTCTATAATAAAATAATGATTGAACATTGATTAAAAAGATAGCTTTCTCATGAAAGCTATTTTCTTTTGATGACCAGAGGGGACGGTTCTCGTTGGACATTTTGACCAGAGGGGACGGTTCTCATTGACCAGAGGGGACGGTTCTCGTTGGACATTTTAACACATAGAGGAAGACCATATTAAAATGCTTCTAACAGATAAAAATGCCAATGAAGAAATGAAAATGAAAATCAATCAAAAAGAACCGTCCCCGAAACTGCGAAAATCAATCAAAAAGAACCGTCCCCGAAACTTTGAACTGTGTCCATTAGATAA
>CAZCTI010000131.1:0-4616 GCA_964501385.1 uncultured Clostridia bacterium | reverse complement strand
AGATGCTTGTGATTTCTTGTGGGACAAAAGTACGCACGTCTCAACGTGCCTTGAGTAGACAATAATGATGTCGTCAGTGCCTAATATTTCCTTAGCGGAAACATATACTTTATAAAAACCTTGTATAACAGATCTATTTTATACTTATTTGAATAACAGTAATCATTATGTCTATAAACAAAAATCTGATTCAGTCCGCTTTTGTCTTATAAAACTATATTATCTAAAATAAATACTACACTGTAAACTGATACTTCCCTTTACCTTTTCCATCTACCTCAACAATTATATTAGCCTTTTTCATAGAAACAATTATTTTTCCAGCATTTGAATAAGAAAAATTTAAGTATTCTGCAATATCCTTTCTTCCAAAAATTAAATTATCTCCAACTAATTCATAAAAAGTAGTGATTCTATTTATCATAATATTGCTTAACTCGGCATTTACACATTTCGAATAAATTTCCCCAATAGCTACTTTTCTCTTCTCAATAGCTACCTTTTCATCCCCAATAGCTACTTTTCTATTTTCTATAGCTACTTCTTTATCTTTTTCTATTGGAACATCATAATTAAGGTTAAAGAGCGTTACCCAAAATGAGTTGTTGTCTGAATAAAATTTAGGTTCAAGATTTTCTTTGTAATTAGCTTCTTTGCGATAATCACCTTTAATCTTCTTAAAACCGCTACCTCTGCGTTCCATATAATTCATCCTATTGAATATATCTGCTATAATTGGATTTCTTCTTCTTGATGGAATCCTATCAGTATCAAGGTTTTGAACAATAGTGCCATCATACATTCCACCTGGTGAATATATTTCAAGTCGGTCATCATATATATCAATATGAACTTCGCTTCCCATATCCAAATAATCACGATGAATTAACGCATTTACAATACATTCAAGAACTGCTCGTTCTGGATATTCTGGCATTTCTAATCTTCCATTAACCGTTTTTTTCCACCTTTTTTTTGAATTGTTTTTTACAAATTCTTCTCCGTTTTGAAGTAATGTTACGAGACTTCCACTAAACTCCTTATCATCAATGGCCTCCATAACACCTGATGCCTTATCTAACCCATACCATCTTGTACAAAATAGTCTAGAATGTCTTATTGGTGAATCATCTGCTAATAAAGCTCCTGCATTAGTTAACATTCCATTCACATCACTTAAACCAAAAGATACAAAGTCAGATTCTTCTAAATCTTGACCTGCTCTTTTTCTATATACAGAACGTAATTTTGTAAAAGCGAAATCTACATATTTGTACTGTGACGTAAGGCTATCGTAAGTTTTGTTACTTCCTCGAAGCACTAATTGTTTTAAATCAATATTGCCCGCTGGGATGCTTTGGTTTCCAACCCTTATATATGCTGTCCTGTTTCCGTCACCAACATAGTAATATGGCGTCTCAATCCCTGATGGAACCCTTAAAATCACAAATTCCTTTCCTGCTTCTTCATGAATTTCCATAATTACTTGTGGTATTGGATCCATCTTTGTTTTGATGATTTCACTTATCTTTTCAGATACACCTTTTGAATCTATAAGGCCTAGTGGTTCTTCATTATCATTAACACCAAATATTAGTCCTCCACCTATACCATTTGCAAATGCACTTACACTTTTTAGCCAACTTTTTGGTCTTCGTTCTTCTAATGTTTCTTTTTTATCATATTCAGTAGCTTCACCAATAAATTCTGATATTTTCAAAATTCCACCTCATTTCATATATAGTTGAATACCCAGTTATATTATGGTTCAGTAATTTCTCCAATAAGTTCATTTGCTAAAACCTCATCATTAATCTTGATTAAAGAACTGTCATTATAACTTCTGCCTAAAATATTTATATCTCCATACCAAACAATTACATTATCTACAACCATGAATTTCAAATGATTATTTGGTATTTGAATAATATCAATTCCTTCCTTTTTCATTTCATTTATAAAATCAACAATAAATTGGCTATTATGCTTGTTTTCATATTCTTCAAGTGTCTTTATACACAAAGTTATTCTTGTACCCGATCTATACCTTTCAATTAACAATTCTTTTATCTCATCAATCTTTCTCTTTTGAAGATATGAACTAGAAATAAGTATGTTCTCCTTTGCTAGTTTTATATCCGGAATCAAATACTTCAGATAATTTGTCTCATCATATATGGTACTTACTATGGCTTCTTCAGATTCACCATCTTTTATACTATATCCAACTGAACGATAGGCTGTAAGCCGTTTATGATACATCCTCTCAAGTACTGGTATATGCACATCCACATAGTCATAAATTAAAACTTCATTTTTCCCTTTATAATTTCTGTGAAGCCTTCCAGCATATTGCGCAATAGTACCTTTCCAAGCAATTGGCATAGTCATGAACAATGTATCTAATCTAGCTTCATCAAATCCCTCACCAATTAGCTTTCCTGTTGCAACTATTACAAATCTATCTCCGTCCTTTAAGGATTCGATTTTTTCGAGTGACTTTTTACGCTCCTTTGTTTTCAGATTTCCCGATAGAACAATTACTTCGAAATCCATACCCACCATTAGTTGTACCAATTGATTAATATGACTCGTTCTCTCTGTCAAAACCAACGGATTTCTACCAGCGTTTATTGATTCAACAATATCAGCAACAATCAATTCATTTCTATAGTTACTCTCACAAATATGCTTATATACCTCAGTTATATGCCATTCATCATGCTTCTTAAATATAGGCATTCTTGTACTTGTAAACCTTGGAATAATATAATGTTCAAATTCCCTAAGCAATGCCTCATGCTTAGCATTTACTTTATGCCTAATAGGTCCACAATGCATAAATATGATTGGATGGTGCCCATCTTTACGAATTGGAGTAGCTGTCAATCCATAAATATACTTAGCAGCTGATGAACTTATAATTCTACTAAAGTTAGTAGCAGAAATATGATGACACTCATCCACAATAATCAAACCATACTGATTAATTATCTGCTTTACACTTTTATCTTTTTCGAACATGGATTGCATGATTACAATATCTACGATTCCAAACAGTTCTTTTTTACCACCACCCAACTGCCCAATAGCGGAGTTTTTCTTTGTTTGTTTTTCTGCCACTTCATCTATTTGTAAAAATTGTTCAAGTCTTTCTTTCCATTGCCGCGCAAGTTCCTTAGTATGAACTAAGATTAATGTAGGGCAACTTTTTTCAGCAATAATTCGTGCACCAATAACTGTTTTCCCAAAGCCGGTTGTAGCAGATAGCACACCTTCATTATAACAGTTAAGTTCTAGAAATGCCTCTTCTTGTCTACTGTTAAGCTGCCCATCAAATTTTATTTGAAATTGTTTACCTTCATATCTATTGTCATTTATTAAGTACTTAATATTATTTTTTTCAAATAAAGTTAATAACTCAGACTCTATACCTCTAGGTAAAATAATACTTTCATCATCTTCATCATAAACTACTGTAACACGTGGCACGCCATAAGCTGACTGTCTCATTGCTTGTTTTGCATAAAATTCTGGATTGGCATAGGATGCTAGTTTTCTAAGCAGTAACAGTCCTTTTGAAGATAAACCGTTTTTAGAAATCTTAACACCTCTACATCTTTCCAAGATAACAATATCGGGAAAATCAGTTTTGCTAATGCTACTATTATCTATTTTTGAAGTTTCAGAATCAATTCCTGCATCTATAACCTTGTTAATCTTGCAAAATCTTAATACATGTTCTTCAGGAATCTTTTAAATTTGTGATAAGTAGTGCCACTGGTCATCAATTTCTTTTAAATTTTTATCTATAAAGACTGAGTTTCCTTGTTCTCTTGCTTGTTTCTGCAATGGTAATGCAATTAGATTTCCAAAACCATCTTTTTGAAGAAAATCTTGGCTTGGAAATAATCTATCGTAGGAAGTAAATTTAATATCCCCGGATTTTTCCATCGAAATATTTAGTATCATCGTTCCAAATTTTCTCGCTAAAGATGCCTTGATTTCCTTTTCAAAAAAGAACCATAGATGACACCCATTTCCTGAACGTGAACGCTCAGCATATACGGGTATATTCTTTTCATAGCAAATCTTCATCACGATTTTTACATCTTTGCTCCATGTAGACTCATCAAAATCCATTACAAGAATAAAACAAGTATCATTTAATGTCATAGGATAAAGTCCTAAAACATATTTACCTAATAAATGGCCTTCAATCCGTTCTTCATCTAGAGGTGCAAAATCATTATTTTTACAATCACAACATTTTATTTTAGGCTTATTGCATATACCTGGCTTAAAATCATTGAAACAATATGGTGAATAACCTGGTTTATTTTTCCACCTTTTAGCACAGACTTCTGCCCTACCTTTGAACAGGGACATAAATAATTGAATTTTTTCCTTACTAGCACTATTCATTGTTACTAAGTTGTCATTATAATCCAAACCGGTTTCTTTAACTATTGTAAAATCCACAGAAGTATCAGTCTCTAATTTTTCCTTAGATAGTATTTTTCTAAGTCGTCCAACTTCATCTCTTAATCTTTTGTTTTCGCCTTCTAAGATTTTATATTTTTCATATAGTTCCTTATAGTTTAGATTCATAATCA
>CAZCTI010000130.1:0-4651 GCA_964501385.1 uncultured Clostridia bacterium | reverse complement strand
GGGAGTACAACTGCTGATAGAATAGAAATCTCCTACAATGTGTCAGGTGCTAAAAATTTAGAATTCATAAAGCAAAAGTAATAATGTTTGCGTCAAATTTCGACATTATTTTTAAGGGTGGATTGTATTTTTAAAACTTTATGATAGAATTAATATTAATTAATAAGTAAATTTATAGATAATATAGAAAATGATTGGAGGTAAGCATGAATACAGAGAGCAGTATCGGTATACCCAAGATACCAAAGTATGAAAAAGAAATTGAAAAGAAGGAAAAACCCAAGCTATTGCTAACAAATACCGGCACTAAAGAATATGAACACAGCTGGGAATTGTTGATGGATTTAATTGTTAAAGGAGTTCGAAATTTCCCCAAAATAATTAAATCGATATTAGTGCCTATGGCTGCAGTTACAGTTGTAAATATTATTTTAGGCACCATACCTACTTATAAGTTAGGTGGCTTAACCGGAAAAATAATATTTATACTGATATTTTTAACAGGTTCTTATAATAGCTTTATTCCAAGGACGGTTTTTTGGATTGCTATATTTACTGTTGGGAAAAAGCTGTTTATAAAAGTCAGGCACATAGGTTTATCAAAAACAGTGGGTGAATTTAAACAATTACCCGTAACAGTAAAAACTTCTCTTAATAATTTAGGAAAGAAAGGAAATTTCGTTGTTATTGGAGCATTGGGATTGGGATTAATCACTGCAAATTTTTTAACAAGAAATAATCGCTTTGATAAGGCTTTCGTACCTATTGTGTTGGCAATATCCATTGCAGATACCTTATTAAAAGGAAGTGACAGCTTACTGTTCAAATTACTTAAATTAAAACATAAGGATTTATCGGGTTTGTTTAAGAAAAGAATCGGACTTTCGGACAGCCATGTTGTTATTTCTGCTATAGGATTTATGTTGGGGTTAATAGGAAATCTGTTATTTGCAGTTATAAAAATAGACATGGGAGGATATATTGCAGGTTTAATATTAGCATTAGCAGGAATTATAATGCTTCATCAAAGGGATAAAGGGGTGAAAAATAATTAATATAAAAGTATTTAAAGACAATAAATATAATTTTGCTTACAGTATTGATTTAGATTCGGGTTTCTATTACAGAACGGGAATTTACGACGAAAAAGGTTTTGATACGGGGAAAGATCCATTTATGGCTTCATATCCACACTTATTGGATGTGGGAATTATGGGTTCCTGTGCTCATGGGAAATCAGGCCTTTGTTTGAATTCCGGAACCCAATGTTATCAAGACGGTTTAAATATAATTCAGGACAACATGAAGCTTATAGATTTTAAAAAAATAGTGGATCAAAGCAAGGGCAAGCTCTTCCAAATTGCATTAGGGGGAAGAGGTGACCCTGATATGCATGAGAATTTTGAAGATATTTTGAAATACTGCAGAGAAAGTGACATAGTTCCTAATATGACTACTTCCGGTTTTGGATTGACGGAGGAAAAAGTTAAGTTAATAAAAAAATACTGTGGAGCTGTTGCAGTCAGTTGGTATAAAACTGATTATACTTTTAAGGCAATCGATTTACTTTTAAAAGAAGAAATTAAGACCAATATACATTATGTTCTTGGCAATAATTCCATAAAAGAAGCCTATGAGTTGCTGACTAGAGAAAGAATACCCAAAGGTGTAAACAGAATAATATTTTTGCTTCACAAACCGGTAGGGTTAGGACAAAGCAAAAATGTACTTAATGCTTCAGACCCTATGGTGAAAAAGTTTTTTAATTTGTTTAATGAGGATAAATACTGCAATGTTGCAGGCTTTGACAGCTGCTGTGTACCGGGGCTTATTAATTATAGCACAAATATTCATTTGGATTCAATAGATACATGCGAAGGGGCAAGATACAGTGCATATATAACGCCGGATATGAAAATTGTACCTTGCAGCTTTGACCAAAATTTAAAATGGGCATGTAATTTACGCAAATATACCATACAGGAAGCTTGGGAAAGCATTGAATTTGAAAAATTCAGAAGTACCTTAAAGATGAGCTGTCCACAGTGCGATAAAAAGAATTATTGCTTGGGAGGATGTCCTGTAAAAAATGAAATAGTATTATGTAATAGAGATGTAAGAACGATTAAATAGTATTGGTAGTAAAAAAATTCATAGAAAGGAGCAGTATAATGAATTTGAAAGCGTTCATTATATAAAAAGAAAATGAAATTCAGACAAGATTTCGTAACAAATTCAAGCAGTACAAGTTTTGGGGCTGCATCTTTGGCAGCAGGGCTTGCCGCAGTACTTTCAAGCTTCGGGATAAGCGTCTCTGCAGCAGCAGCGGAAGAGATGTTATCAGGTACAGACATACCGGATATTCCTAAAAATGGACCTGATAGAGATTTTGACCCGGAAAGTTTAGTGAATTCAGATGCTGATTACAGTGAAAAACTAAATAAAATAGACAAAGAAATAAGTGAGTATCAAAAAGAATGGGAATCTATAAAAGATACCTTGGACAAAGAAGATTATAACAAAACAAAAAAAGAATATGAAGAGTATATCGATTATTTAAAAAACACAAAAGTACAAGCTGAAGGAATAGAGTTTGAAAAACAAATTCAAAAGATTTCTGAAGAAGCAGAAAAAGAGTATAAAAATCAGTGGATAGACGAAAGAAAAAAAGACCTTGAAAGTACAAGGGAGCAAATTGAATTTATTAATGCAAGTATAAAGGGTTATAAACAAGCAGGCTATGATACAAAAGAGGCAGAAAGACAGTTAAATGTCTACAAAGCAAGGGAAAATGAACTTAATAGGACCCTGAAAAAAGAGGGGGTTGAGCATAATTATAAGGCCAAGGAAAGAGAGAATATAGGACCGAGCAAGTCCGTGGCAGAGTTGGTGGCTACGGTTGATGAAAAATACAATAAAATATTGGAAGGTTTAAAGAAAGAAAAAATTGACAGAAGAAAAAAAGAAATTATCGAAAGAAATATTGAAGCAATAAGGGCGGAAAGTGCAGAATATATGAAATTTGCCGGAACTGCGGATAAATACTTAAAAACCGCCGAAGGGATACAAGCTGCAGCGGATGTAGGAGTCGATGCTTTGGAAAAAATAACAGGTCCTGCCGGAAAGGTGATAAAAAAGGCATATGTAGGGGGAAAAGGTTTAGGAAGCGGTGTAGGGGAAGCTATGGCAGATCCGGCCAATGCAACATCCCACATAATCAAAGGTACAATTAAAGGAGCCGGTGACGTGGCAAAAGAATTTACGGATAATCAATTGATTAAAGATGGTATAAATATTGCATCTGAAACAGTCCAAGGGGGAATTGATTCCTATCAAAAAGGAGAATCCATGATTTCAGGGGCAGTGGGAGGTATTAAGAAAGCAGGTATAGAAATAGCAGGGGACAGGCTGACGGATAAGTTTCTTCCAAATACAGCAAGAGATATTGATTTTGGAAAGTACACAGGTAAAGAAATCTACAAGGGAATTGTAGGGGGTAATCCGACTGTAAAAGAATTCATAAAGGACAGTTTAAAAGATTCCCTTAAGAATAATACCATAGGTCAAGTTAAGAATCTTCCGAAGGGTGATGGTTTTATATTCGGAGATTTAAAAATTAGCGATTAGGAGGAGGTTTGTAAATGGCAATTGAACTTAGTTTAAAAATAAAAGAATTAATGTGGTTAGGGAAGGCTTTTGAAAATAATTCCATAATATCTCCATTTGTACTGTTTCAAGATGAGGATTTAGACGATGAAGATTTAAACAAATTAATAGAAAAAGGCATAATTGATAGTGAAAATAATTTAAAACCTGACTTCTATCCTCTGCTTGAAAATTTGTCAAGGGTTGACGGATTCGTGGAAATAAAATTTAAAAGAGGACCTATAGAATCAAAAAAATATATAATGAAAACAGATGAAAACAGTATTTCTGCTGCTTATACAAAAGATATGGCATTTTTCAGCATGCCCTCAAATCCCCAAGGTATAACAGAATATATTAGAGACTTTATGGGAGGCAGCAAGTTAACCGGCTGCGACTTATCTTTAGAAGCAAATGCTTTAGAAGTATTTGTGTTTGCTGTAATATGTGATTTATATAAAAAAGAAGTATTCAAGGCTTATTCGGAAGAGGAAGTATTTGTTTATACAGGTTTATCAAAGGATAATTTACTTGAAGCCGTTAATAACTTAAGAGAAAATTCTCAAAACCTTGCATACCACATATTTGTTTTAAATAATGGTTTTGAAAATATTGATGAAACAACATTAGAGCAGGTTATTAATGCTCTTATAGAACAAGGGCTTATCAAGGAAGAAGATAACAAATATTATCCAACAGGTGAAGGATTGCTGTTTGCAGGAAACTTTCTCATAATCGAAAACATTGTTGAGGTCGTTGTAGGTCAGGTAGAAGAAGACAAACTGTACAGGTCTTCGTTTACTTTGCTCCAGGCAGGTCCCCTTGATATTGTCTATATTGAAAAAACTGAACAGAAAATAATATTACAGTGTATGTCTGCTTTGAATGCAGCAGGTTTTATATCGGAGATAATGAGTAAAAAGCCTATGATAGTTTAATTCATAAGCAGCACCAAATATCAATTATTTATGATATCAGGTGCTGCTTTTTATATTATTTACTGTGC
>CAZCTI010000129.1:0-4766 GCA_964501385.1 uncultured Clostridia bacterium | reverse complement strand
AAAAATCATTGCTGTTTTCGCATATTATGAAATCTCTTATTGTAAGTTTCAAGGGGGTTGTAACCAAGAAGCTTTTGTCTGTAATTCTTTGCTGCAATTTCTATGATAGCTGAAATATTCCTTCCCGGCCTTACCGGTATTATAACCTTAGGCACTTTCAAATCTAATATTTCCATAAATTCATCGTCAACGCCTATTCTGTCATATTCCTTATCTTCATCCCACTCTTCCAATTCCACAACCAATTCTACAAATTGCTCAATCCTAATGGAACCTACACCAAATAAATGCTGAATATCAAGAATTCCGATACCCCTGATTTCCATTAAATGACGTGTTAATTCAGGGCATGTGGCTTTAAGTCCACCTTCAACCTTTTTTATTATTACAGCATCATCAGCTACTAATCTATGACCTCTATTTATTAATTCAAGGGCAGCTTCGCTTTTTCCAATGCTGCTTTTTCCCTTTAACAACACACCTACACCAAATACCTCTAAACAAACACCATGAAGGGTTGTTTCTTCAGCCAACTCCTCTTCAAGAAAATTTATCATTATATTTACTAATTTATCTGTTTTTTCATTGGATTTAAAAACAGGTCTCTTATATTTTTTTGCATAATAAATAATAACTTCATCAACTTCCAATTCATTGGCTACTATTAATGCAGGTATAGGAAAACTGAAAAACTTATCTAACCTTTCCTTTTTTACTTCTTCACTTAGGGTTCTAAAATATAGCATTTCTGCTTTTCCCATGATTTGAACCCTTTCAAAGGAAAACCACTCAAAATATCCTGCCATTTGAAGACCTGGCCTTATTATATCAGCTGTATATATTCGAGACTGAACATCCTCAGGATAATAAACCGGCTTTAATCCTGTATAACTAACTAAATCTTCAAGCTTTACATACTGCATGTTTTATACCATCCTACTAAATTATTGTAGAGTGTACCCCTGCATATTGTTTACATAAATTAAATTATGTAAACTGCATTTTCGTGGTAGACTACAGATTCCATCTACGTTTCGCCCTATTGGTTTACATAATATTAATTTTGCAAACCATTTTTTTCGTTCTTTTTAAAATAATTATATACCGATTCTGCTGCCCTGATATTCATACCTAATACTTCTAAAAGCTCATTTACATTCTTGGTTTTTATATTTTCAACAGAACCAAATCGTTTTAGTAAATTTATTTTTCTCTTTTCGCCAATGTTTTCAATATTGTCAAGCTCTGATTTAAACAATGTTTTATCTCTTAAATTCCTGTGATAATCAATTGCAAACCTGTGAGCTTCTTCTTGAATTCTGTAAATTAACTGATAAACTATATTTGTTTTACTTAGCTCTATTTCTTTGTTTTTAAATATCAATCCCCTTGTTGTATGCTTGTCATCCTTAATCATGCCACACACCGGTATATTCAAACCAAAATTATCAATTACCTCTTCCGCAATATTTGTTTGTCCCTTTCCTCCGTCAATTAATATTAAATCCGGCATTTTGTTAAATCCTTGCTTGTCATCTCCCAAGCCCCTGTTTATTCTTCTTTCCAGTACTTCTTCCATGCTTTTATAGTCATTGGGACCTTGTACAGTCTTTATTCTGAAACGTCTGTAATTGCTTTTACTTGGAATTCCATTTTCAAAAACAACCATGGAACCCACAGATTCAACACCTTGAATATTTGAAATGTCATAGGCTTCAATTCTTTTAGGTGCTTCACCTAAGGATAGAAGCTCTTTAAGCTCTTCAACTGCCTTCATACTTTCATCAATGTTTTTCTTTATTCTTTGACTCCCTTTTTCCAAAGTTTCAAGTGCATTTTTCTTTGTCATTTTAATCAACATACTCTTTTCGCCTTTAACAGGAACCTTAATAGAAACCTTATTTCCTCTTTTCTCAGAAAGAAGTTTCTCTAATACTTCCATGTCTTCTATTTCTGTTTCAATATATATTTCTTTAGGAACGTATACAGTTCCTGTGTAAAACTGTGTTAAAAAAGAGCTTATTATTTCTTCTCTTGTTTCATTTTCTATATTTGTAAGCAAATAATGCTCATTTCCTATAATCTTTCCGTTTCGTATAAAGAAAATATGTATGCATGCTTCTTCTATACCTATGGCACTGCCTATAATATCTTGGTCAATAATTGATGCAGAAACAACTTTTTGTTTTTCAGAAATTACATTTAAAGCCTTAATTTGATCCCTATACTTTGCAGCTTCCTCATAATCCATATTTTCAGAAGCTTTAATCATTTTTTCATTTAATAACTTAATTATTTCTTCACCACCGGTTAAAAAGTCTATTGCCTTATTAACTTCTTCCCTGTATTCCTTTATGTCAACGTTTCCCATACAGGGTGCTGTGCATCTGTTTATATGATAATACATACATGGTCTTTGACATTTCTTTGTACCATCAAGTTTTAATGAGCATTTTCTAAGCTTGTATAAGTTTCCTATAATATCAATTATTTCATTAACTGCATAGGCACTTGGATAGGGACCGAAATATTTAGCTCCATCTTTTTTAACTTCTCTAACCTTGTAAATTCTTGGATACTTTTCTTGAAATGATATTTTAATAAATGGATATTGCTTATCATCTCTTAGAAGAGTGTTGTATTTAGGTCTGTATTTTTTTATATAATTTGCTTCAAGAATTAATGCTTCAACTTCATTGTCTACGATTATATATTCAAACTCAGAAATATTTTTTATCATAGCCAAAATTTTAGGTATATGATTTTTAGACTGAAAATATTGTCTGACCCTTTTTTTTAAATTTTTAGCCTTGCCCACATATATTATTTCACCAAAGGCATTTTTCATTTGATAAACACCGGGGCTATCGGGCAGCTTCTTTAGTTCTTCCTCTATATTAAACATTTTTACTCCTGATAATTAATACATATATTATACCACGTTTGCCTTAATATTAAAATAATTTTAAAATTAATTTTATATTAATAATTCTAAAGACGTCAAACGTATGTGACACATACCCCTGAAAATCTTCTTTGGATAATGCTGTTATAAAAAATAAAGCTTATAATCAAACGATTACAGGCTACTCAAATTTAGTTCAATAATTGATATCCATAGGGGATGTCCAGAGGGGACGGTTCTAGTCCAGAGGGGACGGTTCTTTATCCAGAGGGGACGGTTCTTAGTGGACACTTATGACAACAACCCCATCCCCTTGTCACGTCCCCTTGTCAATTATAAGTATTTTGCTGCATCTTTGTCTATTATTAGCGTTACATCATCATGAAGCTGCAATATGGAAGCTGGAACCTGTGGAGTAATTTTTCCTTTAACTGTATCAAATATTGCTTCAGCCTTAGATTCGCCTGAAGCCAATAATATTATTTTCTTTGCAGACAATATTGTTTTAATACCCATTGTTATAGCAGTTTTAGGAACACTATCTATACTATCAAAAAATCTTACATTAGCATTTATTGTGTCCTCTGTAAGCTTTACTATATGAGTATATGGTTCAAAAAAATCTTCTGGCTCATTAAAGCCTATATGACCATTATGACCTATTCCAAGATACATTATATCCATCTGACCTGTTGATTTTAATAAATTTTCATAATTAGTGCATTCCTGTTCCTTATCATCAGCCACGCCATTTGGTATATGAATATTTTCTTCTTTTATGTCTATATGAGAAAACAAATTTTCATCCATAAAATAGCGATAGCTGTTTATATTTGTTTTATCCAACCCTACATATTCATCTAAATTAAATGTTCGTACATTTTGAAACGAAATATTATCCTTGTATTGATTAATTACAGCTTGGTACATTCCAACCGGTGTTGAGCCTGTGGGAAGCCCTAATATTGTATTGCTTTTAGTTTTAACCGTATTAATTAGATAATCTGCTGCCAATTGGCTTATTTCTTGATAATTGTTTTTAATAATAACTTCCATTTTGAATTCCCATTCCTTTTTTAGTTTAATAATTTTCATCTTCAAAACTATGATATGGTTTTTAATAACAAATATTATAACATAATTATAATTTAATTAACATATTTTTTTGAAATTACTCTCTTAACTCTTACATTCCTTACATTCCGTCTTACATTCTCATCAATTTTCATCAATAGATTTATTATATAACGAGGACCTTTTGTCCTTATCATATTATACTATCAGTAAATCTGTATCCTACTCCTATTTCAGTTATAATAAATTTGGGAGCAGATGGATCCTTTTCAATTTTTCTTCTCAGGCTTGCCATGAAAACACGAATACTTTTTGAATCACCTGTTTCCCCATGCCCCCATACTTCTTTGGATATCTGGCTGTGAGTAACTACCTTTCCTCTGTTTGAAATAAGCAACATCAATAATTTATACTCAATTGGTGTCAAGTGAACTTCATTGTCATCAACAAGAATTCTGTGTTTTTCTGTATCAACTGTCAGATAATCATTTTTGTATATTTTTTCAGGTACATGAGTGTCTTTTTCTATAATTCTTTCCATTACACGGATACGAGCTAACAGTTCCCCCATTGAAAATGGTTTTGTAACATAATCGTTTGCACCCGTGTCAAGAGCATCTATTTTATCACGATCCTGTTCTCTGGCAGAAACAACTATTATTGGAATTTCAGAAACCTCACGTATTTGTTTAATAATTTGTATACCGTCCATATCCGGCAGGCCTAAATCCAATAAAATTATATCAGGGTTTTGTGTACAAAAAGTAAGTATACCCTCATTTCCGTT
>CAZCTI010000128.1:0-4996 GCA_964501385.1 uncultured Clostridia bacterium | reverse complement strand
TATAAATATAAAAACAAAAGGGTTTTTGATTATAAACCATTGCCCTTAAGTGAAGCCAAAAGAGGAATTATGGGTATACCAAGAGTTTTAAATATGTATGAAGATTACCCTTTCTGGTTTACATTTTTTAATGAATTAGGATATAGAGTGGTGCTTTCAGGAGTATCCAGCAAAAAAATATATGAATTAGGTATAGGAACAATACCATCTGAGTCTGTTTGCTATCCCGGCAAAATTGCACATGGTCACATAACTGACCTTGTAAACAAAAAAATTAAAAAGATATTTTATCCTTGCATTTCATATAATATTAAGGAAGATGAGGAAGCAGGAAACCACTTTAATTGTCCTGTTGTAGTATCATATCCGGAATCAATAGAAGCAAATGTAAATCTTGAGGGAGTGAAATTTTATAAACCATTTTTGACTCTTAATGACAATGAAAGACTTGTACAAAAGCTTTACATGGAAATTGGAGAAGCAGAAAACCTCACTTTTGATGAAATAAAATTTGCTGTCGAAAAGGCATATGATGAATTGTTTGTTTATAAATCAGATGTATTAAGTGAAGGAACCAAGGCATTAAGGTATTTACGGGAAAACAATAAGCATGGTATAGTCTTGGCAGGAAGGCCGTATCATGTAGACCCTGAAATAAACCACGGTATAACAGAAATGGTGGAAAGCTACGGTTTAGTTGTATTGTCTGAGGATTCTTTGGAAAGCTTATATCCTATCGAAAGACCTCTCCGAGTAATTGACCAATGGGCATACCATACCAGACTTTATAAAGCAGCCACTTATGTTGCTAATAGTGATGATTTAGACCTTATACAGCTTAATTCATTTGGCTGCGGTCTTGATGCGGTTACTACCGACCAGGTAAAAGAGATACTTGAAAGAAACAATAAAATATATACTGTAATCAAAATAGATGAAATAACAAACCTTGGTGCAGTAAGAATACGTCTGCGTTCATTGCTGGCTTCAATTGAAGAAAGAAAGAAGAATGGTGTAATACATAAACGAATAGCAAATAATCCTCAAAGAGTTGTTTTTACAAAAAAAATGAGGAAGGATCACACTATTTTGGTTCCTCAGATGTCGCCTATACATTTTCAGTTTATTGAAACTGCTGCTAAAGCTGCAGGTTTCAATGCAGTTGTTCTTCCTGCAGTTGACAAGCAGGCTGTAGATGTAGGTCTTAAGGTTGTAAACAACGATGCTTGTTATCCGTCAATAATTACAATTGGTCAGCTTATAGCCGCTTTGGAATCAGGCAAATACGATTTAAACAATGTTACATTGATGATTTCTCAAACAGGCGGCGGTTGCCGTGCAACAAATTATATAGGTTTCATCAGAAAGGCACTTAGAGACTTAGGTTATAAAAACATTCCCGTTCTTTCATTTAATTTGGTAGGACTTGAAAAACAGCCGGGCTTTAAATTAACTGCAGGATTTTTAAACAGATTAGTAATGAGTTTGGTAATAGGCGACACTTTAATGAGGGTTACTTACAGAACCAGACCTTATGAAAAGGTTAAAGGCTCTGTGAATAAATTGTATAATGAATGGCTTACAAAGTGCCATGAAACGATAAAATCAGGCAACTTCTTAGTGTACAAAAGCACAATAAAAGGAATTGTCCATGATTTTGACAATATCGAATTAGATGAAAGTATTATTAAACCAAAGGTAGGCATAGTGGGAGAAATACTTGTTAAGTTTCATCCTAATGCAAATAATGATGTATTCTCCCTGTTAGAAGAAGAAGGAGCAGAAGTAATAGTGCCTGACTTGTTGGATTTCTTCTCTTACAGTGCTCTTAACGGAGTAATTAAATATGATGAGCTGCTTTTAGGCAATAAAAAATCAAAAGCAGTAAGCAACATTACCGTTAATCTATATGATATGTACAAAAAACCAAGTGTTGATGCGTTCAGGAATTCTAAAAGATTCACAACTCCTGCAAATATTAAAGAACTTGCCCACAAAGCAAAAAAGTTCTTGTCCCTTGCCAATCAGTCAGGCGAAGGATGGTTTTTAACAGGAGAAATGATTGAGTTGTTGGACTCCGGAGTAGATAACATATTATGTTTGCAGCCATTTGCCTGTCTTCCAAACCATATCACAGGCAAGGGAATGATTAAAAAGCTTAAATGTGCATACCCTTATTCAAATATAGTTCCCATTGATTATGACGCAGGAATGAGTGAGGTTAACCAAATAAACAGAATTAAGCTGATGCTTACTAATGCAATAAGAAATATGAACAGGCATACTGAAGAAAACCTTGGGATAAGTTATGCGGAAGAAACCTCATCTAATTGCAATTTAAGAAGTATCCAAGAACAAGAAATCTAAAATAAGCAGCCCTGTCAATTTGAATCCGTGTGAAGAATTCAATGACAAGGCTGTTATTTTCGTGGCTTGAAAGCCAATTATCCTATTGTAGCTACTATAACTGCTTTAATTGTATGCAATCTGTTTTCTGCTTCATCGAAAACAATTGAATATCTGCTTCTGAAAACTTCATCAGTTACTTCTCTTATATCATAACCCAATGCCATTTGTTCCTTAGCCAATTTGGTTTCAAAGTCATGGAACGAAGGAAGACAGTGCATGAATTTTATATCTTCGTTTCCAGTTGCTTTTAATAAATCCATAGTTACTTTGTATGGTGTAAGCAATTTTACTCTGTCAGGTATTTGAGCTTCTTCTCCCATGGATGCCCATATATCAGTGTAAATTACATCTGCACCTTTCACACAATCAATATTATCAGATATTTCTATTTTTGCACCGGAATATGCAGCAATTTCATATACTTTTTTCATTGTTTCTTCATCTATTTGGTTTGCTAATACCTGTGGACCATATGCAACATAGTGCATTCCCATTTTTGCACAACCATACATCCAGGCATATGACATATTATTTCTTATATCTCCGGCAAATACTATCTTAACCTTATTTAAAGGTTTTGCAACATGCTCTTCAATCGTAAGCATGTCAGCTAATATTTGAGTAGGATGGTCTACGTCAGTTAAACCGTTCCATACAGGGATGCCTGAAAATTTAGCCAAGTCCTCAACAACTTTTTGCTCATATCCTCTATATTCAATTCCATCATAAAATCTTCCAAGAACCTTTGCAGTATCTTCCAATGATTCCTTTTTACCCATTTGTGAGCTGCCTGAATCCAAATAAGTTACATGAGCCCCTTCTTCTAAGGCAGCAACCTCAAAAGCACATCTTGTCCTTGTTGATGTTTTATCAAATAATAAAACAATATTCTTTCCCGTTAACAAATAATTAGTTGTACCTGATCTCTTTTTTTCTTTAAGATTCTCTGATAAATTAAGTAAATACCTAATTTCTTCAGCTGTGAAATCCATTAATGTCAAAAAACTTCTTCCTTTTAGATTTACTGCCATAAAAGTCCTCCATTTAATAATTATAAGTTTTTTTGCATTTTTAATATATTATCAAAATTCGTCGTAAATTGCAATGAATTTTTATATAAATTTTTTTATAAATTTTCTCTTACTAAAGGCATGCTCATACACCTTGGGCCGCCCCTGCCTCTTGACAATTCAGAGCTTGGCATTATATGAGTTTTTATCCCTTCATCTTGCAGCATATTATTAGTAACATAATTTCTTGAATAAACAATCACTTCGCCTGGTGCAATACACAATGTATTTGACCCGTCATTCCATTGCTCTCTGGATGCATCTACAACACTGTTTCCACCACATTTTATAAGTTTAACCTTATCAATACACAATTCTTTTTCCAATACATCCTCAAGAGATCCTCTCTCTTCGGTAATATTCATTTTTCCGTCTAACTTTTTTAGAACATAAACAGATATATCTGATTTAATATTCGGATGAATTGTAAATTTGTCATAATCAACCATTGTAAATACTGTATCCAAATGCATAAAAGCCCTTGTTTTAGGTATATCTATAGCCAATACCCTTTTAAAAGAGCTTTCTTCCGTCAATACTAAATTAGCAAACTTTTCAATTGCGTTTGGATTAGTCCTTTGAGAAATACCTACAGCGATAGTTTCTTTGTTCAGCACAAGAATATCTCCGCCTTCAAGAGAATAATCCTCAGTTCTATCATATAATAATTTTGTACCCTTATAAATTGGATTGTAATTAAAAATGTACTTTCCAAATAAGGTTTCCCTGTTTCTTGTTGTAGTAAGCATTCTGTGGATAGATACTCCATTACCTACAGCAGCAAAAGGATCTCTTGTAAAGTATAAATTCGGCATAGGATCAATTATAAAAGGATATTGATTACTTAAAAAATCCGCTAAGCCAGGACCCCTGTAGTCTTTTATTTCAGACTTTCTTATCCCCTCCATCATTTTGAGAACCATTTCCTTGTCATCAGAAAAAGACTGAAAATAATCTTTCAAAATTCCAGTTTCCCTATCTTCCTTTATGCCAGCTTCTTCAATGTATTCATCAATAAATTTTGATTTGATTTCATCATTGTTAAGCGACTCCACAACTAAATTTTCCAAATATACAACTTCTACACCATTTTCCTTGAAAAGGTTTGCAAAAGCATCATGCTCTTGCTGTGCGATTTCTAAATATGGAATATCATCAAAAAGTAATCTGTCAAGATATTCCGGCATTAAATTCTCTAATTCTTTTCCAGGCCTATGCAATAAAACCTTTTTTAACTTCCCGATTTCAGAATATACATTAATCGATAAATTATTCACATTATCACCACCTACATATATTCTAATAACGTTTACATGCTTTGTCAAGTGATTTTTTATATTTATTAAGCTTCATCATATTTATGCATTTTTAACAGACTAAACATATTGTGTCTATTTTGATAACCTTATTGTATTATATAATAAAAAATGTACAGTTACAATTAAACTGTACATTTTTATTCTTAATCCGGCGACGTCCTACTTTCCCGGGCAGTCTCCCGCCAAGTATCATCAGCG
>CAZCTI010000127.1:0-5008 GCA_964501385.1 uncultured Clostridia bacterium | reverse complement strand
AAATATTTAAATGTTCTTTTTTATTTTTGTATGAATATCATTTAATAAGTTATATGTTAAAGGAGGCATTATGAAGTTAGGTAAACTACTTAAGTATTCTCTGTTTTTGCTTATTTTTTCTTTAATAATATTTTTTATACTAACTGTTTATATATATTATTTTTCAAAAAACCCTAATTTAGAAATAATCTACAACTTTGTTGTTCCAATTAGCATATTCATAGTTTCTATGATGTATTCAAGAAGCATACATGAAAAGGGACTTATAAGGGGAATTGAACTTTGGATAATATATTTTGCATTTGTTTTATTGATAAAAGTTTTATTCAGTTATCCTGCTGAAATAAAAATACTTAATAATGGAATAATCCTTATCATGTCCATATTAGGAGGAATATTCGGTGTAAATTTAAGAAAAAGAGGAGCTTAAAATTTAAAAAGCTAAAAAAACACTTTAAAATAATCTCTGTTAATGCTATAATCAAGAAAGCTTATAAGGAGGTTTAAAATGAAATACATAAAAACACTTAATAATGTTAAGTTAACGGACAATATAAGCGTTAAGGGATGCGGAGAATGTCAGACGTCATGTCAATCAGCATGCAAAACGTCTTGTACTGTTGGAAATCAAAAGTGCGAAAATAAATAGGATGTCTTTGAAGTAAGCTTGAAAAAATGTCCCGAATTTTTGTCATTGTGAGCCACAGGCGAAGAATCTCATGATTTCAATGTAATGAGATCCTTCGCTTCTTTCTGTATGACATATTTTACTTATAAGCAAATTTTTTTGGAGGAATTTATGATACACGTTTTTAATATTAAAGAAATGTACTTTGCAATTGATACAAACAGTGGATTGGTACATGCTGTTGATAAGATAATATATGATTTATTATCAGATGAAAAATTTAAAGATGAAGCTAAATTAAATAAGTTATATGATAATTTTGGAGAAGAAACGGTTAAGGAAGCTGTGTCAGAAATAGAGTATTTAATTGATAACAATATGCTTTATACTAAAGATTCAAATTATGCAAATAAAATAAAACCCGCAATTAAGGCAATGTGCTTAAATATGACCCATGACTGCAATTTAAGATGCGAATATTGCTTTGCATCACAAGGAACATACAATGGGGAAAAAGCATTCTTAAGCTATGAAACGGGGAAAAAAGCTTTTGATTTTTTGGTAAAAAACTCAGGTCTTAGAAGAAACTTAGAGGTAGATTTCTTTGGTGGAGAGCCATTGATGAATTTTGAAACAATCAAGCAATTGGTTGATTACGCAAGAACATTAGAAAAGAACAATGATAAGCATTTCAGATTTACCATTACAACAAACGGTGTTCTTTTGGATGATGAAAAAATTAATTATATTAACGAGAACATGGACAATGTGGTTTTATCAATTGACGGACGTAAAGATACAAACGATAAAATGCGTAAAACTTCAAATGCAAAGGGTAGTTATGATATAATTATAAATAATTTTAAGCATTTTGTTGAAAATAGAGGCAGCAAGGACTATTTCGTTAGAGGTACATACACTTCATATAATTTAGATTTTTCGGAAGATGTAAAGCATTTAAGAGAATTGGGATTTGATAAAATTTCAGTAGAGCCTGTTGTTGCTATGCCGGAAGAAAAATATGCTCTTAAAGATGAACATATAGAAATACTTAAAAAAGAATATGAAAAATTAGCCGAATATTTCATAGAATCACAAAAGGATAATAATAAGAAGTTTCAGTTTTTCCATTTTAATATTGAATTAGATGGAGGCCCTTGTATTTATAAAAGATCCATCGGGTGCGGAGCAGGAACGGAGTATATTGCAGTAACTCCAACCGGTGACTTTTACCCATGCCATCAGTTTGTTGGACAAGAAAACTTTATTATAGGAAATGTTGATGAAGGTATTACAAATGAAAATATAGTAAATAAATTTAAAAATGTTTCCGTAAATGAAAAGCCTGTGTGCAAGGATTGCTGGGCAAAATATTACTGCAGCGGCGGATGCCATGCTAACGCATATAATTTTAACAAGGATTTTAATGTACCGTACAATGTTGGTTGTGAGCTTGAGAAAAAGCGAATTGAGTGTTCAATTTACATAAAAGCTAAGCAATCTTAATTAGTTTGTCATCCTGAGCGAAAGCTAAGGATCATATGGAATGGAACTAAAGTTATATTATTCATAACAGTGACAGTTATTTAAAAAATAAAGACAAATATGTGTTTAATCTTAAGAAAACAGTGGTAATTATGTATATAAATATAGTATAATATAAATAGTATAAAATTATATGTTTTAACAAGAGAGGAGTGTTATTATGCAAATTGGTTTTATAGTAATTCTTGTAATAGCTATTTTTGTAGCAATTTTTGCAATACAAAACGGAACACCTGTTCCCATTGATTTGTTTTTTGCAAGATATGAAATGCCCTTAGCTGTAATAATGATGGTTTGTCTTATTCTTGGTGCTGTTATTGTTCTGATATTAGGTACTACAAGACAATTTAAGAAAAGATCAGAGCAAAAAGAGTTAAAAAATAAAATAAAGGCATTTGAAACAGAAAAGGCTCAGCATGACACAAATATTAAAGCTCTTGAAGCAGAAAAAGCACAACATATTATAAATGTTAAGGCTCTTGAAGAGGAAAAACAAAATCTTAAAAATACAAATGCAGAACTTATGTCTAAAATCAAAGAATTAAATGATACAATTAAACATAAGGAAGAAGCATTAATAGAACAAAACCGGGAATTAGAAATATTAAAAATACAGGCTAATAAGGCTGTAAATGTAACTGAAATAATAGATGAAGGTGCAGAATACTCAACCAATGAAAAAAGTGAAGTTGAAAGTCAATGAATTGAATAATGATGATATAGAAAATATCAGCAAAAAATTTAATATATTAAAAACATCATCTAAGCTGCTTTTAAACAGAAATATTAAATCTTTTGAAGATATTGAGCAATTCCTTGACCCGGACTTCAAATATTTTGAAAGTGCTAACAATTATAAAGATTTACATAAGGGCTGCGAAAGAATAATTGAAGCAATTAATAATAATGAAAAAATTTTGATTTATGGAGATTATGATGTTGACGGAGTAACATCCATAAGTCAATTTGTTGTTTTACTAAAAGGTGCAGGAGCTAATGTAAGTTATTATGTTCCTGAAAGAGAATGTGAAGGATATGGCATAAGCGATAAGTTTGTAAACAGTATTATAAATAATGAAATTGATGTTGATTTACTCATAACAGTGGATTGCGGCATATCTGAAATTGAAAAGATAGAAGAAATTACAAAGCTTAACAAGGATGTAATTATATTAGACCATCATCAGTGCAGAGAAGAAGTTCCTGATGCTTATGCTATAATTAATCCAAAACAAAAAGATTGTCCGTCGGAAAATAAGCATTTATGTGCTGCAGGACTATCTTTTAAGTTTTTGTTATACTTAAATAAATTTTTAAAGGTAAATGACATTGAAGATATTTTACTTGAATATGCTTGCCTTGGAACTATTGCAGACATTGTGGATTTAGTTAAAGATAATAGAATAATTGCAGTTAATGGCTTAAAAAAAATAAGCAATACAAAAATTATTGGTCTTAAAAAATTAATTGAAGTATCAAGAATACAGGATAAAACAATTAAATCCTATCACATAGGATTTATAATAGCTCCTCGCATTAATGCTGCAGGAAGAATGGATTCTGCTAAAACAGCTGTTGAGCTTTTGCTTACAAGGGATGAAAATGAGGCAGAAGAACTTGCTCGAAAATTAGAAAATCTAAATATTGCAAGAAAAGGAGCAGAAAGTACAATATTTAATGAAGCAGTAGAAAAAATTGAATCGGATTTTTTATATAAAAAAAATGTAATAGTAGTATATGGAGATAACTGGCACGAAGGTGTTATTGGCATTGTAGCTTCAAGGCTTACAGAAAAATACTTTAAACCCTCAATAGTAATATCCGTTAAGGATGGAATAGGAAAGGGCTCTGCAAGAAGTTTGGAGCATATTGATATATTTGAATCATTTAAATGCTCAAATTGTTACCTTGAAAAATATGGCGGTCATAAGCTTGCAGCAGGGCTTACTATATTAGAAGAAAATATAAACTCATTTACAAATGAAATTAACAATTATATTGGGTCTATTATTGATGAAGAGCATAATTATAATGAAATAAAAGCAGATGCAATACTAAAAATATCAGATATGAATTTACGTCTATATGATGAAATAAATATGTTTGAGCCCTTTGGTGCCGGCAACCCAAAGCCATTATTAGCCTTAAGAAATGTAAATTTGAAAAACATAAAAAAGGTTGGCAAGGATGGCAATCATATAAGTTTTATGCTTTCACAAGGCGAATATAGTATTCCGGTTATAGGATTCGGGAAAGTAAATATGCTTGAAAAGGTTCTTTCAATTCCTAATTCTTATGTTGTACATTTAAGTGAAAACATATATAACGGCAAAAGAAGTGTTCAGTTAATTTTAAACAATGTAGAAGAACAAGATGTATTTGAATATAAAGCAGACGAAGAAAAAATGAAAATTTTGAATTTTTTAATTAATAAAGCGAAATCTAAAATAATAAAGACAGATATATTTTTGCTTGTAGAAAAGCTAAATAGATTATATAATACAAAAATAACAGCTGAAGAAATAGTATGTATGTTAAAGGTTTCAAACAATATTCAATATACTTTTAAAAATGACATGCTGTATATAAAAAAATAAACATGGAGGTACCCATGAACTTAAAAGAAAAAATTCGTGTTATAGAAAACTTTCCTGTAAAAGGAATAAGCTTCAAGGATATTACAACATTACTTAAAGATGCTGAAGCACTAAATGAATGCATCAATCAAATGGCAGAAAAATTTAAAGATGTTCATGTTGATATAATTGTAGGACCGGAATCTAGAGGCTTTATATTTGCTACTCCTCTGGCATATTTGTTAAAAACAGGCTTTGT
>CAZCTI010000126.1:0-5058 GCA_964501385.1 uncultured Clostridia bacterium | reverse complement strand
GAAATAGCCATACCTTGAAGCTGTGCTTTTTTGTCATAAGCATCCGGGTCATTTATAAAGTCTAATTGTTCTATTTCTTCTTCAATTTCTTTCTTAAAATCAAGGAATCCTTTTTCGTAAATTTTGCCGTCTGCCACAGTGTGTCCAGGAGCTCTTTGTTCCATAAATTCAGTAAACATTCCTGAGGCATAACAATCCTTCCATTCTTGGGACATTGCTTGGAGTATTTTATGTCTGATGGAGCGTTTTTCCCAATAAGGAATAATTTTTTCCTGTTGAATTATTTTATCCTCTTCTTTTACTTTAAAGCTTATATATTTTCTATCATTCATTACAGTCATATCTTCCACCGTATGGCAGCACAGTTCAGGGAATGTTGGAACCACTTGAGGTCCTTCGCTTTTTTCTCCCACTATAAGCTCATGTTCGCCAATATACAGCTTTCTTTTCGTCATTAAATTTTTAAAATTTAATGCCCTTAATACTGGTGTTTCTATAGTGCCGAAATGTTTTTCGTAAAATTCTGTTTCTATTATAGCTCTTTCTAAACTTACTGATGGCTGTGTTGTTACGCTTTGTTCTCTTAATATTTTGGTTCTTTCAGTATATCCACGCATATTAACCTCCTATTTTAACCTTGTATCCTTCTTTTTCAAACATTTCCTTAAATTTTTTCAACTTTTCATCAATTGGCCTTTTCATTTTACCAAAATCATAAGTACGACCTAATTTTTCATATTTGTGTATGGCTATATCATGGTATGGAAGTAAATTAATTTTCTTAATATTTATATTCTTTAATAACTCCAAAATTTCAATAATGTTCTCTTCATCAGCATTAATTCCTTCAATCAAGGGAAGTCTCAAATTAATATTATCATGAATTTTTGACAATTTAATTAAATTATTAATAATATTTTTATTCGAAACACCTGTATAAAGTATATGCTTATCATCGTCCATGGATTTAATGTCATATAAAAATAAATCCGTATATTTTGCTACTCTTTCAAAAACCTTAAAGTCAACTGCCCCACAGGTATCTACTGCTGTATGAATATTTTCTACCTTCAATTTCATTAACAGCTCTTCAACAAAGTCTGCATATATTAAAGGCTCTCCTCCTGACAATGTTACACCGCCCTTGGAGTTTTTATAAAAAATCCTATCCTTTATAACTTCTTTCAGAACTTCATCTACAGTATATTCTTTTCCTGCAATTTGTCTTGCACTGTTTATGCAACAAATAGTGCAAGCTTTACAGAATGTACACTTGTCCATATTTACAACAAGGATATTATACACATTTTCAATTGCATTATTTTTACATTCTTGCACACAACTTAAGCATAAGGTGCATTTATTTTTGTCGTATAAAATTTCCTTATTCGGGTTTTGGCTTTCGGGATTGTGGCACCATGCGCATTTTAAGGGGCATCCTTTAAAAAATACAGTTGTCCTAATTCCTGGGCCGTCATGAACAGAAAATTTTTGTATATTAAATATATTAGCTTTCATCCTGTTCCCTCATTTGTTCATTACCATTTGTAAGTTCTTGGATAAAACTGTAGGTTATTTTAGCAGTTAAACCCCATATTATATAATTGTAATATTTATAAAAATAAACGGGATATCTTATGCTTCCCCAGTTGTAATCCTCCCCGTTATTGACCATGTGGTAGGGAAAGTCCTTGTCTGCTTCCGGATAATAATTCATATAATATTTTTCAGGTTTGTTTTCCAAAAAGAATGACAAGGGAACAAAAAACAATTCAGAAACTTCATCAATATTATAGTCTATTTCATAGGCATCGATATTTTTGATCACTCCTAAAAATGCAAATACAAAGGAGCCACTTTTGCTTGAAGCATAATTCAGTTCCGATATAATTTCAATATTTGATTTATTTAACAATAATTCCTCTGATGTTTCCCTTATGGCTGCTTCCATAGGGCTTTCATCTTCTTCTATTCTTCCTCCCGGGAATGAAATCTCCCCAGGTTGTGTAATTGAATTAGACCTAACCTCATAAACTAAATGTAACTCTCCATCAATTTCTACAATGGGAACTAAGACAGCGAAGCTTACATCATAGTCCATTGGCTTTGGTTTAATATTTTTTAATTTATTTTTTATGTAATTTATGTTCATTTAAGCTATTAACCTCATTACTCCAAATATTATAAATACCAGTCCGGATATTGTTTTTATTATATAAGAAGGGATATATTTAGTCAATGATGTTCCAATAATAATTCCTACAAAACCTATAGTAACCATTGCTGTAACAGAGCCTGCTAAAACTAATAGCGGATGTAGAGCATCCATGGATAATGTCATACATGTCAACTGGGTTTTATCACCCATTTCTCCTAAGAAAAATGTAAGGGCTGTAGTAATTACCGGTCCTAAATTATATTGCTTTTCTTTTTCATCTTTTTCTTCATATACAATAGTAATAATCCCAAATATTATAAAAATCACACCTGCAAATAATTGAAGAAGATATGCATCAGTTAAATTAGAAATAAAACATCCTATATATACAGCAGCACCATGATTTAACAATACTCCTATCAATATTCCTGCAAGCATTTGGATTACAGTATATTTAGTTGCTAATGTCATAAGCATCAGCTGTGTTTTATCTCCCATTTCAGCAACAAATACCAAAATAAAGGATTCAAAAAATTCTTTATACATATTCTCCCCCTATATATAACATTCTCTTCCATAAATCAAATATATATATTATAATATTTAAAGCTAATGACAAACAGAACAACAATAAGAAAAATGAGGGGTAATATGAACAAAAATATATTAATAACTACTGCACCTTTTGGGAATGGACATAAAATGGCTGCAACAGCTATTAAAAATGCATTTATAAAAAAAGGGTATAATAATGTGGTTGTTGTGGATTTATTTACGGAGACCCACCCTAAGCTTACAGAAGCCATAAAAAAAGCGTATATAAAAAGCTATGATTTCGGAAAAGCATATTCAGCTCTTTATTTTGGCTCAGAAAAGCTTACAGATAAAAGAATAGTTGAATTGTATAGAAATTTTGGATTTAAAAAATTAAAAGAAATATCGGAAGGATTTAAGCCGGATGTTATAATTAATACATTCCCTATATTGGCATCACTAAAAATCAAGGATGATAAGGGCAAAAACATTCCTGTATTCAACATAGTAACTGATTATTATGCTCATAAACTGTGGATAAGTGAAGAAATTGATAAATTTTATATAGCAACTGATGAATTGCAGGAGGAATTTAAGAAGATGAATATACCGCCTGATAAAATTGTTGTGTCAGGAATTCCCATAAGGGATGCTTTCGAAGAAATCGATAATATATCTAAACTTTATGCCAAATATAATTTCAAAAGAGGAAGAAGCATTATTCTTATTAATTCAGGAGCTTTTGGAGTATTCAGGGATATAAAAAATGTGTGCATAGAATTATGCAAACATAAAAGCATTCAAGTTGCAGTTGTTTGTGGAAACAACTCAATGCAAAAAATTAAATTGGAGTCCTTAGGTCTTAAGAATTTAAAGGTATTTGGATTTATTGAAAATATCGATGAATTGTATAAAATTTCATGCTGCATGATTACTAAGCCGGGAGGAATTACATTAACTGAAGCATTGGCAATACAATTGCCTCTGATTATAATAAAACCTGTTCCTGGACAGGAAAAAGAAAATGCATTGTATTTTGAAAGAAAAGGTGCAGCCATTGTAGCATATAATTCCTATCAAATTGTAAACAGCACAATTGATTTAATAAATAATCCGGAGCTTCTATCAGCCATGCGCAAAAACATGAAGAAAATGTATAATAAATCTTCATCTGATAAAATTGTTGATGATGTGCTTGGAAGTTTAAAGGAATAGGGACACACCTTAAATATACAGTGACTCTCTGTGAGTCAGCTATTTAAGGAATGTCCCTAATAGTAGGGGGGACACGTAGTGTCTCCCTATTTATTCTTGTTAGACGTATATTCCCTTAAAACTTTATACAGGCATTGTTTAAAGTTTTCATCCTGCTCTTTTCTTCTTTTTGAGGGGCCTTTTGTTTTCCCCCCTTGCTTTCTTATTCTTTCGCTTATATACCGAGATTGAAGCAAGCTGTCTATATTACCTTTATTAATAAAAAAACCTGCTGTGTGAATTATTGCTGCTGCCTTTCCCACAAGAAGACTTGAAAGTCCGTAATCCTGAGTTACCAATATGTCTCCCTGCCTAAATATTTGAACTATTTTATAATCTACGGAATCCCTTCCTTGTTCAACAACAATAACCTCAAAATCGCTGACTATATAATGATCTATATCTGAAACAATTATCAAACCCACTCCAAATTCCTTAGCAGCTTTTTCACATATTTCTCTTACCTTCTGAGGGCATGCATCTCCATCTATTATAATTCTCATGAAAAAACTCCTTTTTTATATAGATTATGATAATTATTTACAAATGTTAACTAAAATCTTAGCTCCTAAGGCTGTAAGACTTGTTCCTTGCCTGCCTCTTTTTTTTGTAACATATCCTCTTTTTTCAAGATTATCCAACCTTGTCCTAACCTGAGAACTTGTAATTTCATATCCTGATTCTTTTAATTTATCAGTTATCTTTTGCCTGCCTACAACGATATCTTGATTTTGCAATTCTTTTATACATCTCAATATAGATATCAATTCTCTGCTTAAATGATATGCATCATTTTCACAGTAATCTGTTGTTTCTATTGTTTCTATTGTTTCCTCAAAGAATTTTGTGCCTGGCAAATCTGACAATGTTAAAATATTTCCTGTTCTTACCGCAAGCATATATTGTATTGTGCTTTCCAACTCCCTCACATTACCTAACCATTTATAATTCATAAACTTATCTAATACTTCATGAGAAACCTTGACTTCTGCTGTTGTGCTAATATTAATAAAATAATATACGAGCTCATTTATATCACTCAGTCTTTCTTTTAGTGTTGGGATACTTAGATAGCCTATTTTCAGTCTGTAATATAAATCGGCTCTAAATTG